>CALMMH010001006.1 GCA_937868145.1 uncultured Phycisphaerales bacterium | reverse complement strand
GGAGGCAGCATCTGGCACGGCCCGGCCGCTCCCGAGTTGAAGTAAGCATCATATGCTTGATTCTTCGCGGATTGCGGCTACCATGCAGGGACATCGCGTTGCTTAGGAAAGGATCGTGGTTATGAAGTCAGGTCGAGACAGTTGTTCGCACGCATCGCTGTATTACAGGTCGGCTCTGGCTACGCTGCTTGTCGTCGCGGCTGGAATGGCGATAACCCAGGGAAGCGAGCCTCCCGTCAATGTCGTGATTTGGGACACACAGTCACGCTTTGCCGAGACCGTCGATGTTCAAAATCGAGCCGCCTGGAAGGTCGTTCCCACGGATCTTCTCATGCTGGAGGCAGATCCCGCCAGAGCATTTTCCGATCCCGGCTACTACGGCAGGGAGTATGTCTTCGCAGGGGACGCGGTCGTCGAGAACGGCCATTTCACTGCCGTATTCTGGTCGGTCAAGGGACGGCTGGCGATCTATTCGAAGACCGATCCGAGCCAGGAAGTTATGGGGGTCTCCCTGCTCCAAGCCAATGCCGACCGCCCTGCGATTGTGCGGAATACCGCGGGCGAGGCGAGTTTGGAAATCCTCTCCGGCAAAGAAGTGTCCGCCGTCGTGGCGTTCGACAGAACGGAGATCATCGCAGTCAAGCCCGCCGCGAATGCAAAGGGAATCCGCGTACAGAGTTCGCTCGACTACGGCGTCGCGCCGGACTTCATCGCCGACGACCTCATCGTCGCCCCGGCCCAGTCCCCCTCGGCAAGCACGCTGCACGTCCCGGCCGAGAATCTCTTTCTCGGGCTGCTCGCGGGAGAGAGCCGTGTTCTGGCCATGACCTGGCCGAAGGGAGAGCATGGAGACGAGCGGATGCGGCTTGGATTGGGCGGCCCCGAACAAGGGCCCCGACGCATCGAGTCCATCGAACTTGAGACCGATGGACAGAGCGTATATCTGGCCCTGCTGGAGGCGCCGGGCATCTGGCACAAGGAGCCGCTGACCGCTTCGTTCCTTGAGAAAGATGTCGCCATCGCCTGGAAACGACCTTTCCCGGCCCGCTGGATCACGCAGTTGGACGAGTCGGGCCTCAAGGCCACGTTCCCGTTCCGGCAAGCCAAGGGCCAGATCTGGCGCGGCGTGCCCGGTATGTACACCTATCCTGTCTGGTTCGACGGGGACAAGGCCTGCTATCGACTGAGCAAGAAGGTGATGCCCAAGGGCGAATCCCTCCTCTACTTCCTGGAGGGCGAAGACTCAACGCTCCCGGTGAGTTCGCCGGTGGAGATCCTGAAGGCGACCCTGGGCCGCCAGGTCTGCGACTCGATCCTCGACCTGCCCGGCCGCAAGCTCCGCACCCATCACCGAAGAGCCGGCGAGGGAATTCGCCGGGCTTGCACCTGCGGTTGCACGGAAGCCATCGAGGCCGTGTTCAGCGGCGGCCAGGAGGTGGAGAAGCGGGAGTACATCGAGGGCGCCGTCGGCGACATGGTCTACTTCGTCACACGGCACTTGGAGCGAATCGACGAGTATCGGGCCTTTGCCGACGAGATGGTGAAGTTCCTACGTGCGACGGGCAAATCATCGCCGGAACTGAAGCCCCTGCTCGATAGTCTGGAACAGATCGCCGCTCAGATCCCGGAGCAATACGAGGTACAGAGACAGAACCTCAAGTCTCTCGCCTACGCC
>CALMMH010001005.1 GCA_937868145.1 uncultured Phycisphaerales bacterium | reverse complement strand
ACCCCGCCATGATACCCCGGCCAAACACCGGGTCAAACAGGGAAATTGCACCACCTGTTTCACGCGTCTTTTCTGCATGAGGGACTCCACACCACTGCTTGCGGGCGGTACAATGCCCGCCAACGAGCGGCACGTGATTCATGTCGCCCGTCGCTGATCACGGATCCTTGCGTTGGTGAAAGGAGCGAAAATGTCGATGCCTGCCTGTCTGTCGAGATGCCGTCGAACGAGTCCCCTGGTGATCGCCGTGCTGCTGCCGATGCTGCTGGCCGTGGCGGCCGCCACTCATACGACGCAGAAAATCGCATGCGTGGACCGCGTGCAATACTACACGTCCTCCTGGACCGGGGATCGTCTCCCGGACGGCCGGCCGAAGGTCTCCGACGACATCCTCAAGCGGATGCGAAACGTCTCCATCGAGGAGGCCTGGGGCATTCTGCGCAACGAGGGATACAACAATCAGTTCGAAGGCGGCTGGCAGATGATCCACCAGGACGTGCCGGTCGTGGGCCGTGCGCTGACGGCCCAGTACATGCCGGCCCGGCCGGACGTGAGAAAGACGCTCGAAGCCGACGGCAAGGCCGAAGGTCGGATCGGAAACTCGAATTCCTGGCCCATCGACATGCTGCAATCGGGCGATGTCTACGTCGCCGACGGGTTCGGCAAGGTCGTGGACGGCACGCTCATCGGCGACAACCTCGGCAACTCGATCTTCGCCAAGAGCGGCAACGGCGTCGTCTTCGACGGAGCCGTGCGGGACATCGAAGGGCTCGGCGAGATCGAGGGCTTCAACGCCTTCGTTCGGGGCTGGGACCCGTCGTTCCTGCAAGAGTCGATGCTGACCGGGATCAACGTGCCGATCCGGATCGGGCGGGCGATCTGTCTGCCGGGCGATGTGGTGCTCGCCAAACGCGAAGGCGTCCTCTTCATCCCCGCGCATCTGGCGGAGAAGATCGTCAAGAGCGCGGAAGCCATTATGCTCCGCGACCAGTTCGGGCATCTGCGGCTCAAAGAAGGCAAGTACACGCCGGGGCAGATCGACGGCCGGTGGTCCGACGAGATCCGGGCCGACTTCTTCAAATGGCTCGAAGAGAACAAGAGCAACCTGAAGGTGCCCCAAGAAGCGATTCAGGAGATTCTCGAAAAGAGAACGTGGTAGTCCCAAGGGGGAGATTTGAATTTCGGGCTTTCAATTCACGCGGAAGGATCTCTGATGAAGCAAGCAGCACAGTCGATGAATCAAACCCCGTCCTATTCTCGTCGTTCTCTTCTCAAGGGTCTGGGCGGCCTGAGCCTGGCGAACGTTCTGGCATGGCCGATCGAGGAACAAGTCGCCTGCGCGACGCAGGGAGTCAGCCGGGCGTCGTCGCCTTCGGAACTGAAGATCACGGATCTGCGCGTCGCAGTCATCACCGGAGCCCCCATGCGGGTGCCGCTGATTCGCATCGACACCAATCAGGGGATCTGTGGCTACGGCGAGGTCCGCGACGGCGGCAGCGAGACCTACGCCTTGTTGCTCAAGAGCCGCCTGCTTGGCGAGAACCCCTGCAACGTCGAGCGGCTGTTCAAGAAGATCCGCCAGTTCGGCCATCACGGCCGCCAGGGCGGCGGCGTCTCCGGCGTGGAGATGGCCCTGTGGGACCTCGCGGGCAAAGCCTACGGGGTTCCCGTCTACCAACTGCTGGGCGGCAAGTACCGCGACCGCATCCGCCTGTACGCCGACACGCCGTCACTGAACGACCCGCAGGCATTTGCCGAGAAACTCAAGGGAAGAGTCCAGGCGGGCTTCACCTTCCTGAAGATGGACCTGGGCATCAACATGCTCCGCAACGCCCCCGGCGCGTTGAGCCAGCCGGCGAATCCCGACCGCGGCCGATACTTCAACACACAACACCCCTTCACTCGAATTCAGCTCACCGACAAGGGAATCACCCTCTTGGCCGAGTACGTGGCGAAGGTCCGCGAGAGCATCGGCTACGAGACTCCGCTGGCCGCCGACCACTTCGGGCACATCGACGTCAACAGTTGCATCCGCCTGGGCAAAGCCCTGGAGCCGTTCCAGATGGCCTGGCTGGAGGACCTGGTCCCGTGGGAGTTCACAGACTTGTGGAAGGAGATCACCCACGCGATCGACGTCCCGACCTTGACGGGCGAGGACATCTACTGTCTCGACGGCTTCAAGAATCTGATCGATCAGGACGCGGTGGACATGGTCCATCCCGATCTGGCCACCGCCGGCGGAATCCTCGAAACCAAGAAGATCGGCGACTATGCCCAGAGGCAGGGAATCGCGATGGCGATGCACTTCGCGGGCTCGCCCATCTCCTTCATGGCCAACATCCACTGCGCCGCGGCTACCGAGAACTTCGTCGCGTTGGAGCATCACGGCGTGGACGTTCCCTGGTGGGAGGACCTCATTACGGGAATCGCAAAGCCACTGCATCAGAAGGGCTTCGCGGCAGTGCCCGAAA
>CALMMH010001004.1 GCA_937868145.1 uncultured Phycisphaerales bacterium | reverse complement strand
GATATGCGCGCCCAGGGCGCGATCGTCAACCAGGCCGCGAAGACCTCGCTCGACGGCGACGTGTTCGCGATGTCGCTATCCCCCGCCTACCCGAACGGTTGCGTCGGCCAGGTCAACGCCTACGCGAGCGCCGCGCCGGATTGGCCTCCGGTGACGGACGCCTACGTGAATCCTTCGTATTCGTCCACCGGCCTCTCGGATACCCTGAGCACGAGCCTCACTTCTTCGCGCATCTGGCGTCGTGATGGAGATCTGACGCTCGGCAGCAACGTCGCCGTCTGCGGGATGCTGCTCGTGACGGGCAATCTCACGATTGCCGGCAGCGGGACGCGAGTCACGGCCGCCAAGAATCTCCCCTCTCTTTACGTCGGGGGCAACCTGGTGCTCGAAGACGCCAGCGACACCGTGATCACGGGATTGACGGTCGTGGGCGGGAACCTGCAGGTCCGCGCCGACGCCACGGGCGTCAACTTCATCGGAGGCCTGTGTCTGGGAGGAGCCGTCGTGGAAACCACGGCGGATGCCTCCGGCAACGGGATGACCGGCACGCTCGCGGGCAATCCTTCGTGGCAGGGCACGGGCGCGGTGAATGGGGCCCTTCGACTGGATGGAACCGGCGACTACGTGGACTGCAGCAACAACGCGATCTTCGATCTCACGTCCGCGGTGACCGTGGCCGCGTGGGTGAAGACCGAACGGGCCGGCGCCGGGGTATACGAGCCTCTGGTGACCAAAGGCTCTCATGCGTATTCCCTGGCGGTCAACGGCAGCGTCATTGAATTCTCGGTCTACAGCGATTCAACCGCCACGTGGACAGCCGCGCAATTCCCCATCGACAGCACGTTCAACGGCTCCTGGCGCCACATTGCCGGAACGTTCGACGGCATCGCCGCCAAACTGTATGTCGATGGCGTACTTCAGAGCACCGTGAACTATGCGGGGCTGATTGCCGGCAGTCCTACGCAGTCCATTCGCATCGGCTCGAATTCCGAGGATCTCACTCAATTCTATCAGGGCGGCATTGACGAGGTGCGCGTCTATGACGTCGCGATCAGCGGGGACGAGGTCCTCGCGATCTCGGCGGGGACGCCTACAGTGAGTCCCATCGGCCACTGGCGGTTGGATGAGCCCGGATCCTCCGTGACGATCCAGGCCGATCCCCTGGCGGCCTCGATCGCCGCCTGGCCCAGCGGCGCGAGCAATCCGGCGGTCTACTGGACCCCGGCCGGCGGCGCGTTCTTCCGCAGCATCCAAAGACCACTTCCCTAACCCGGTAGCCACACAAGGCTCGCGACGGGATGGACACGTCCGGGTAATGTCGCCCCCGGCGGTCGCGACGGGCACGAGACTCTCGGACGTTGGTATCGGGCCAAGGAATTCGTATGTTTGTATTAAGACACTCGGTAAATAGGTCGAATAGGCACAAGAGGTAAGGTTAAAAGATGCATGAAAGAAATCCAAATCTCGTTCGATCGGGGCGATCGCAACAAAGAAGCGAACGCGGGTTCACGATCATTGAGCTGATGATTGTCGTGGTGATCCTGGGGATCGCGGCGGCGATTGCGGTGCCCATGGTGTCCTCTGCGTCGAGCATGCAACTCCGCTCGGCAGTCAACATGGTGGCCGCGGATCTGGAGTACGCCAAGAGTCTATCGATCTCTACGGGTCGGAATTATCGTGTGGCGTTCAGCACCACGCAGAACGAGTACGAGATTCTCGATCCGGACGGCGCGTCCGTACAGCACCCGGTGACCAAGAAAGAACGCTACCTCGTCAGTTTTGGCGAAGACGCGCGGCTGGATCAGGTGACGATTCAGAACGCTGTGTTTGGCGGGGGCAGCGAGGTGCGTTTTGACTATCTGGGCACTCCTTACAGTTCCGCCAGCGCTTTGAACAGCAACGGCGTGGTCACCCTGGAAGCCGGGGGCGCCACACGGACTGTCACCGTCAAAGCTGTCACAGGGTTCATCTCGGTGGATTGAGTGGATTGACATGAGGATGTGGAAGTACATAACGGGAAGCCCCAAGATCCAGCCGATCGGCATGGATATCGGGCACAGCAGCCTGAAGATGGTCCAGTTGGCCATCTACGAGGACGGCATCAAGATCCTCGCGGCTCGCCGGGCGCCTCTGGAGGTGGGCTGGGCGGCCGGCGATCAGGAGCGGGAGCAGGCTGTGATTGTCGCGGCTCGCCGTCTGCTGGCGGACAATCCGTTCCGGGGCCGCCACGTCGTCTCGGCGCTTCCCATCGACAAGATCAAGATTACGTCGCTTCGGTTGTCCGAGGCCGAAGCCCCTCTGGCGGACAAGATTCTGCGGAAAGAGGCGGGCGAGCGTTTCGGTTTGGACCCGCAGAAGGACACGATCAACTATATTCACGCCGGCAACGTTCGACAGGGCGACGATGCGCGGGATGAGTATATTCTGTTTGGCGCCGACCGCGAGACGATCGGGAACCACATTCGCGTTCTGGAAGAGGCGGGCCTGACCCCCGTCGGCATTGACGCGCCTCCGTGCGCGTTGTTCCGGTCCTTCGAACGAACGATGCGTCGACAGGAAGATCGCGAACGCACGATCATCTTCATCGACGTGGGATGCCGCCTCACGACCGTGGTTTTCGGCCGCAGCGGTGAAATCTGCTTCGTCAAACAAATCCCGGTGGGGCTCGGGCAGTTCACGGGGGAGATTGCCTCCTCCCTGGGGATTTCCGTGGCGGACGCGGAATCTCTTCGTCTGCGCTTGCAGCGGGACGAGCCTGTCGATGCGGCCACCCGCCGGCCCATGGTGGACGCCTTGAACGTGATGGCCGAGCAGCTTGCCAGCGAGATCTCGCTGTGTCTGCGGTACTACACGGTCACCTTCCGCGGCAAGCGGGTGGAACGGGCGATTGTCGCAGGCGGGGGAGCCTACGAGCAGGTCCTTCGCGATGTTCTGCGGCGTCATCTGTCCGTCGAGGTTGAGATTGTCGAACCGCTTCGGGGGTTTGATCGCCGCCATGGATCGATCGACGAACGCTACGGAGACGGATTTGCGGATTTGGCGCTCGCGGTGGGCCTGAGCCTGAAGGGCTGGGATTCCGCGAGTTCGGACGGCGTGGAGATGGACCGCCTGGAGCCGGCGTTGGAAGGAGAGCCGTTGTGAAAGAGCTCGATTTCCTCCCACAATGGTACAAAGATCGCAAGCGACGCAGTTCCCTTGTGCGCAAGCAGTACATCGCGTTGGCGGCCGTCTTCCTCCTGATGATGACGTTCAACCTGACGGCCACGCATCGCGCCAGCCGCGTCGCGGCCGAGGTCTCGCGAAACGACGATCAGCAGATGCAGGCCGAAGTCGTCGTGCATGAGTTCAACCGAGTCACGAAAGAGTTGAACGAAATGAAGGCCAAGGCGGATCTGGTGCGCCGGATCGACAATCAGATCGACGTCGGTGCGATCCTGGCGGAAATCAGTCACCTGGTGGATGAATCGATCGTGCTGAGCAAGATCGAACTGGCGGCCGAGCCGGTGGAGCGGCCGGAGGGCGCGGACCGAGCCAAGGGGGCTCCTGTGCGGGCGACGTCGCAAGCCGAGGATGTGCAGGGGACCGTGTCTCTGGGCAGCAGCAAGCTCCAAGTGACTTTGGCCGGCATGGCGATCCAGCCGTCGCACGTGGCGGACCTGGTTTGCAGACTGGACGAATCGGCGTACTTTCAACAAGTGCGTCCGTCCTTTTACAACAAGGCGAAGATCCGGACCGGGGGCGTGCGAGGCGTGTCCTCTCAGGCCGTGAAGACCGGCGGCGATGCCTCGGAGATGCTCGACGTCACGATGTTTGAGATTACGTGTTACCTGGCCAATTTCAAGGAAACCCAAGGACAATGAGATCCATGGCTTTCAGACCGTCGCATCGCAGGCAGCAGGTATGGGTGTGCGTCATCGCGGGGTTGTTCCTCAGCGATTTCGTCCTGTGCGGCTATCTTCCGTCGCACCAGCGATTGACTTCGCTGCTCCAGTCGAGGGAGCACCAGCAAAGCATGATCCAGATGGCCGCCGCCCAAGAGGCGGAATTGCCGAGCCTCAGGACCCGGCTGCGCGACACGGGAGCGATTGTGGAGCGGTTTGAAGCGTGTGTGCCCGCGGATAAGGCGCTGGGCGCATTTCTGCAACGAGTTACGGCCGTCATGGCCGAGCATGAACTGACCGATCCGGTGGTTCTCCCGGGGAAAGAGCAGGAGACGGGGGACCTGGGTTGCATTCCCATCCAGATGACCTGCGAGGGAACGCAGGCGAACCTGTTCGAGTTCTTCAACGCTCTCAGGACGCTGGATCGCACGGTGCGCATCGAGAAAGTGGCGTTGGAGAATGATGAGGAGTTCACCGGGAAGCTCAGCATGCGCGCGGAAGCCTATATCTTTTATCAAGTGAAGTCTTCCAAAACAGCCGGGGCCGTCAGGACGGAACCGGCGGGGAGGACGGGCAATGACGCATAAGCGCAAGCATGAGACTCAGATGGCCGGCCGGGCTTTGGATCGTCTGAGAGACGGGAAGAGGACGGTCCTGGCCGTGTCGCTGCTTGTGGTCATGGCCATCATGTGGATTCGCGTGTTGGTCGGGCACAAACCCGGCTCGGCCGCTGCGGCGGTGGAACGCAAGGAGACGACCGCGGCGGTGACGAACGCGCCGGCTGGGTCGCGAATCACGATGGTCCCGTTGCCCCGAATTCCCGGGCGCAATGATGTGATAGACCGAGATTGTTTCTCGATACGGGATCGGGCGGCGTTTCGACAAATTCCGGCCGCCCCGGAGACAGGCACTGATCCAGAAGTACCCAGTGAGACAACCAATCATGACCAAGAAGTCATTCAACAAGTCGCGGAGACGTTGAAGCTCGAAGCGGTGGTCCGCAGGGACGGCCCCCCGCGGGCATTCGTGAACGACCGAATGCTCAAAGTGGGAGACCGGTTTGCCGTGGAACGCGGCGCCGCGTGTCTCGAATTTGAAGTGTTGCGAATTGATGAAAATGCAGTGCTTGTCGAGTGCAATAACGTGCAACTGACGCTCAAATTGTCTGTGGAAGTACATAAGGAATCGAAGAGTCTCTAGAACGGTGCGGGCGCCGCTCCCGCAGGGAGCCGGCGGTGAGAACTACAGGAGTCAGGTTATGAATCAGGAAAAAACCTACATGAGTCAAAAACACACATTCTCAATGATCCGGTGGCTGTGCGCCATCACGCTTGTCGGTTGTTTCGCAGGGTCGATCGGCGCTGCCGAGACCAATGCCAACGAGACGGTTGAGCCGGAGGCCATGGTGATCGATCCGAACGTCGCCCAGGTGGATCCTACGGGCGCCAAGATCACGTTCATCGCCTTCAAAAAGGACAGCACCATCCGCGACGGATTGCGTTTGCTGGCCGCGCTGTGCAAGAAGAACATCGTGCCGATGTCCGGCGTGGACGGCCCGCTGACGGTCAGCCGGCTGTACGACGTGACGTTCGACGAAGCGCTGGATGCGATTCTCGGATTCGGCTTCCGGTATGACCAGGACGGCACCTTTGTGCGGGTCTACACGGCCGAGCAGTACAAGAAGATGAAGGAAGACCCGGACCGCATGGTGCACAGGGTGTTCCCGCTGTACTACATCGAGGCGGAAGAGGCCCTGAAGCTCCTCAGGCCGGTTCTCAGCGGATCGGCGTCGGCCAAGGTGGAGGCCAGCAGTCCCGCCGAGAAGAAGATGTCCAGCGGGGAAGGGGATCTCGGTTCCGGCGCGAGCGGCGGCAATGAGCTTGCCAACCACGATCTGATCATCATGTTCGATTATCCCGAGAACGTGGAGAGAGCCGAGGCGGTTCTTGCGGCCGTAGACGTCAGGCCGCAGCAGGTCCTGATTGAGGCGACCATCATGGCCGCGACGCTCACCGAGGACATGGAATTCGGAATCGACTGGAACCTGTTGAGCGGCACGCCGATCACGGGCTTTCCGAACACGATCAACGGGTACGGCACGAAGGCGGAGACTTCCGGTTTCGCGAACGCGCCCGGCGGCAGGGGATTGACCGTCGGCTTCTCGGCCGACAACGTCCAGGCGATCATCACCGCTCTGGAAACCGTGACGGACACCACCCTGCTGGCCAACCCGAAGATTCTGGCCGTCAACAAGCAGGAAGGCATCGTGTACATCGGCAAGAAGATCGGTTATGAGTCGCAGACGACGCAGACCCAGACTTCGACGACCCAGTCGGTGGAGTTCCTGGAGACGGGTACCCGTCTGGCCTTCCGGCCCTTCATCGGCAACGACGGCTACATTCGGATGGACATCTATCCGAAGGACAGCGACGGCACCCTGAAGACCGCCAACAACATCCCCGACGAAACGTCGACGGAGTTGAAGACCAACGTCGTGGTCAAAGACGGGGAAACGATTGTGATCGGCGGTTTGTTCCGCGACAAAGTGGACACCAGCAAATACCAGGTGCCGGTGCTGGGCAATCTGCCGTTCGTCGGCGCGCTGTTCCGAAGCACCAAGGACACGGTCATGCGACAAGAGGTGATCGTTGTTTTGACGCCTCACATCATTGGCGAGGCGGCCGAGACCAACGCCGAGGCCCGGCTCAACGACATCCGCCGCAGGCGCGATGCCGCCGAGGGCAGCCTGATGGGCCTGGATTCCGCCAAGATTGCCGAAGACGCCTACGCTCGGGCAGCCAAGTACTATCTCGAGGGCGACGTCGAGAAGGCGGTCTACAACCTGAAGCTGGCCCTCATGATGCGGCCGACCTATCTGGAAGCGCTGCGTCTGCGGGAGCGGATCATTGCCGAAACGGATCCGGACGAGTTCCGCCGGCTGGACAGCGTCGTGATCGACGAGGTCGAGGCTGAGCAGACGCAGAACTGGTCGAGGCGTTGAGTAACAACGGAGAATTCGGCGGCGGAAACCCGCTGCCGCGAGGTTTCGGAGGAGTCGTGAGAGGCCAACGAAGCATAGTCTGGACCGCCACATCTGTGGCGGTCGCTTCGCTGATGACTGCAACCGTGATGGAGTTGCAGAACACCGGCGCCCCATTCGGATGGCGACCGGCACTGTTGCGCCTCGCCATCTACTGTGCAGGGGCTGTGGGCGTGATCTTCCTCGGCGTCGGCTACGGCCGAATGCTCGGGGCGGTCACGTCCATGGCGGCACGGCTCAAATCACCCTCTTCCTCTGGGGCCGGCTGCGGAGCGCCGCCGGCGTTTCGCGAGATCGCTGAGGCTGTCGACGGCCGCCTGTCCGACGGCAATAAGGAAGTTCAGCGGCTTCGAAACGAACTGAAGGACCAGGAAATCCGGTCCCAGCTCTCGGAGCGGGAACGAGTGCACACGGAAGCTATTCTTTATAGTCTGCGGGATGCCGTGATCGTCGTCGACGGATCGGACCGGCTCCTCATGGCCAACAGTCCGGCGGCGCAATTGTTCGGGTTCGATCCGCAGGCCGCCCGTTACGGAGCGGTTTCCGAGACGATTGGTCAGGCTCACGCGGAGTTTGTCGAACTGCTCCGGCAGAGCCGG
>CALMMH010001003.1 GCA_937868145.1 uncultured Phycisphaerales bacterium | reverse complement strand
TTGTTCAGTCGTGCCGGCCGGAACCCTGCTTTGTGGGGAGCCGCTGAAGGTTTTGACTGTGACAGTTGCGCTCGGCCGGATGGTTGTGTCTTTGCATGCAGCGTGTTGCTGCTTTTCTTCTCTGTGCCACTGCTCTTCAACCCGCCAGCTGGCTTGGAGGGGACCGCCACGATGATCAGGGTGACCTTGCCTTCGTATTCGGGCCAGGTCGAGAGGAACCAATTGAACGCCTCCAGACGCTCCACGATGCCCTTGGTGTAGTCCAGCCGGTCGATCGACAGGATGATCTTGCGATTCCCGACCGTGTTGCGCACCGCTTGGATTTCGGTCTTGATCTCTTCGTCGAGCGCAGCGGTGGCGTGTTTTTCGAAGTCCACGCCCAGCGGAAAGGCGTCGACCTTGACGACGCGATCCTCCACGGCGATCTCGCCCATCGAATGCTCCAGCCCGCAGATTCTCGCGGCGCTGCTGAGAAAATGGCGGACGTAGTCGTAGGTGTGGAAGCCGATCACGTCGGCTCCGAGCAGTCCCTGGAGGATCTCCTCCCGCCAGGGAAGCAGCCGATACAGTTCCGACGACGGCCAGGGAATGTGCAGGAAGTAGCCGATGGACAGATCCGGGGCCACTTCCCGCAACAACTGGGGCAGCAGCATCAACTGGAAGTCGTGGATCCACACGGAGTCGCCCGGTTCGATGATCCTCATCAGCTCTTCGCAGAACAGGCCGTTCACCTGTTTGTACGACGTCCAGAAGTCCTGCACGAATGCGGTTCGCACGGGGAAGTAATGGAACAGGGGCCAAATCGTCTTGTTGCAGAACCCCAGGTAGTACTGATCGATCTGCGATTCCGAGAGAAAGACCGGAATGCAGTCTGTTTCCGTCAATTCCTCGCGAATCTGCTCCTTGCCCGGGGCGCCGAGGAACTCGCTGGACACCCCCGGCCAGCCGATCCACACTCGTTTGAGCGAATCCGACAACGAAGCCAGGCCGGCCGCCAGACCGCCGGGACTGGGGGTGGCGTGGAATTCTCCTTCCCGCTTGGAGATGCTGATCGGAAGACGATTGGCCGCGATAATCAGTCTTCCCATAGTACCGGTCCCCTCATGGATTATGCTTTGATTGCTCATCCGACCCGAGTCGGTCGGTTCTTACCGCATGGCGTAACGCAACGCCAATATAACCCTTGTGTGCGTTCAGGCAAAGCCAAATTTCCTGATGGGACCGCCGATCGTGAGGATGGACGCTTTTTACGTGGTCGGCGTCCCTGCTTTCGGGTAAAATGGCTTTACATTGTTCGGGTCCCGAATGGCTTTAAAATCCAATGGAAACGCTGTGGAATTCATGATCGAGGAAACCGGTTCGGAGGCGGGGAGCGTCAGAAGGTCGTTGCGTCCGGCCCTGATCGTCTCAGGGCGCAATCTCACCGAGCATACGACGTTCCTGCGCCGGCTGCTCGTCGGCATGGCGGACGAATCGATCCCTGTGGCTATGGTCTGTCCGCCGGGTTTCGATACGGACATGTTGGCCCCTGCTCCGGCGGCTCTGTACACCCATCCGATCCTCAACCTGCCTCTGATGGAGCACATGGGCATCGAGTGGTTGGCCGAGCAGTTGGAGAAGTTCAGGCCGAGCGTCCTGCACTGCCTGTGCGAAAGCAGGGCGGGATTGACGCGCCGGCTTGCCCGGCGTTTGGATATCCCCTATGTCCTGATGATCAATTCTCTGACCAAATCCATCCACCGATTATCCATCTCGTCCCGTCGTTGCGTGCGGATCGTTGTGCCGGCCGAGACCATTCGGGCCCACGTCGTCAAAGCCCTGCCCCGATTTGCCGATCGTGTGGTCCAGATCAACATGGGCAGCTTCGTGGACACCGACATGATGTGTTTCTCGAGCCCGTCGCGGTTGCCGAGCATCGTGGTGGCCCATCCGCTTCGCCGCACAGGGGATTTCGAGAACTTTTTTCAGGCGATCAAGTCGCTGCGGACGGACAGCCGCGAGTTTATGGTCGTCATCATGGGTGCGGGGCCTGCGGAGCATTCCTTGCGAAGGCTTTTGGTGACGCTGAGGCTGTCGGACATCGTTACGATCGTGCCCATTCTGAACCCCTGGCGGTCCGTCGTTGCCGCCGGCGATATCTTTGTCCAGCCGCAGCCGCTTCGGGAGTGCAGCGCGTTCCTGTTGGAGGCCATGGCCGTTGGGACCGCGGTGGCCGCCTGCTGGGGCGGAGTGGACGATCTGATCATCCCCAATCAGACCGCCTTGACCTTCGAGCCCGGCAGCGAACCGAGCCTCCGACAGGTCCTCAAGCAGTTGCTGGATGACCGCGATTGCGCCCGCCGGCTGGCGGCCACGGCCCAGGAGCACGTCCGGGCCAAACATTCGGTCAGCGCGATGGTGTCGGCCACATTGAAGATCTACGTCGAAGCGCAGCAGGTCAGATCCCCCTCCTATGCCTGATCCGGCTGTTTCAAGATTTTCTTGAATCGTTTTGCCCCGGGGTGCGCCTTATAATCGGGTACACTGGGCTGAGGGTCTGCATTGCATTGGGCAGCGGGGCGTCCAGACCGGGCGGCAACGGTGTGATTTTGCGGCTTTGGGAGAAGAGTGCATGGCGGAAACAGAGACCATCCTGCTCAATCGATTCGTGTGCAGCGGGGACGCCGAGGCGTTCGGCGAGATCATTCGACGATACGCCGGGCTGGTCTACAGTGCGGCCCTGCGGGTCCTGGCGGACGTCGATCGGGCTTCGGATGTCGCCCAGGACACGTTCTTGCAGTTGGCCAAGGACGCGGGGAACGTCACGGGCTCGCTGCCCGGCTGGCTGCACCGGGTCGCCACGCACAAGGCCATCGACCAAGTCCGCCGGGAGGCGGCGCGCAAGCACCGGGAGGCCGAATACGTCGCTTCGCAGTCGCCTGACACGGCTGATTGGAAGGAGATTTCGCCTTTTGTGGACGAGGGTCTCAACCTGCTCGATCCGCAGCTACGGAACATCCTGATCTCGCATTTCCTGGAGGGCCGTTCGACGCGGGAGATCGCCCGCGCGCAGGGTCTTTCCCAGGCCACCATCTCGCGGCGGATCGAAGCGGGAGTCGAACAGCTTCGAGCAGGGCTTCGCAGACGCGGTGTTCTTGTCGCGGCCGGGGCGCTGGTCATTCTGCTGGGAGAAAACGCCGTGCAGGCGGCGCCGTCGGCTTTGTTGACCGAGTTGGGCAAGATCGCTCTGGTCAGCGGCTCCTTGGCGGCTTCCGGCGCTGCGGCGGGGACCACCTCCGGAGTGGGGGCTCTCGCGACGAGCATTCTGACTACGGTCAAAGCCAACGCCATGGCTGTCACGACGGCTGCGGTCGTGGTCATTGGCGCCGGTTCCGTTCTTACCTATCGGCACATGAGGAAACCTGCGTCCGAGGTTTCGCCGACTGCCGTCGTTTCAATGGCCCAGGATGCATCCCGCTCGACCTCGCCGGGCGCCGCCTCGGGGGAAAGGTCACGTCCGGCGATGGATTCTCGGTTGGTTGCCGCAGCCGGTCCGGACGGCGAAATCTCCAGGTCGGGGCGGTATTCCATTCTTCAAGGACTTCCGGGACCCGAGGCCGAGACGGACCCCAGGACCTACGTGCCCCAGGGCAATTCGATGCCTTTGGCGACGGAAGCGACAGGGACCGGCTTTGTGCAGAACGACGAGGTGACGCCCGATCAGCCGCCGGTGGTCGGGGACCCGGACGACGACTCGATGCAACAACCGGAACCTGTTGCCGGCGACGTACCCGAGGCGACGGCGCTACCCACGAGGGAATCGCCTTACGAACTCGTGATGAGGCTGCGCCGGGAGGCAATGGCCGGGAAGCCTGAGTTGCGGAGCGACCCCAGCCTGCCGACGACGGTGTCGGTCGGGCCCGTCGTGGCGAGAGCGGAACTGATGCTGTTGCCGCCGTTTCGCGGCTCTCCCGTCGGAATGTTGGGTTTTCAACGCCAGAACACCACGATCGCCAAACCCGAGCACGTCGTGGAGACGCCGCCGGATGCGCCGCGGGAGCCGGTGTACTTCGTGGTCGACGCGGGCGACAGGAAGATCCATGGCGTCGCCTATCGGTCCATCCGTCCACCGGGCGACGTGATGCTCCATCTGGACACCGACGGCGATGGTCAGTGGTCCGACGAACGGGTGTATGTGGGCAGGCAGATTCTCGCCTTGCCGTTCAATGCGACGTACGAGTTCGGCCCGGTATATCTCCGGCAGGGCTGCACCGAGCCCTGCGGCGATGCGTTTTACGCCCAGTGCACCGACGGTCGCTGGATGACGTTCTGGCCGGCGTTCTACCGCGACGGCGCGGTCGTCCTCAACGGCAAGACGTACCGGATTTCGCTGGTCGATTCCGATTTCGACGGACGGTTCAACGAGCTGTTCACGCCGGCGGGCTCGGACGGCCGGAACCTGGGAGGCGATGTGTTGGCGATCGACCTCAACGGCGATTCGCAGTTCATGGTCAGGCCGCTGGATGAGCCGGAGGTGCTGCCTCTCGGCAAGCTCATCCGGGTCGCAGGGCAATACTACGCGATCGAAGTGGCCGAGGACGGCCGCACGATCGAATTCCGACAGGCCGAGCCTTCCGGGGCTGCCGAGCCGTAGAGTGCTCCGGAGGACGCGGGTCTGGCGGAGCGACACAGTGTTGTGTCGAAGGAGATGACGCGATGAAGGACCTGGATCAGCGAAACTACCGTGCGTTCATCGCCATTACATTGATTCTGCCGGCTCTGGGATTGCCGGCGGGCCAAATGAAAGAGTCGCCGTATGAGACGGTGATGAGACTCAGACGCGAGGCTGCGGCGAAGCCGTCTCAACCCGCCGCGGCGGCCATGTTGATCGGGGAGGTCGTGGCCAGGGCCGAGTTGAAGCTCGTGCCTCCTTTCCAATTCCACCCGGGCTCGTGGCTGGGATTTCAGCGGCAGGACACGACGACGATCAAGCCGATGAGCATTCAGGAGACGCCGCCGGATGCGCCTCGCGAGCCGGTGTACTTTGCGGTTCGAGTGGGAGGCGGGGAGATCCAGGGAATTGGCTATCGTTCCCTCCGTCCGCCGGGGGAGGTGATGCTCATTCTGGACCTCGATGGCGATGGCCTGTGGTCGGATGAGAAGGCCTATGTCGGCAAAAGAGACCAACTCATGAGGCATTGCGCGACGTACTGGTTCGGTCCGGTGCATCTCAAGCAGGGCAGCACCAAGCCGGGCGGCGACGCATTCTACCCGCAATGCACCGACGGCAAATGGCTGACCTTCTATCCCGCGTTCTACCGCGACGGCAAGGTCGTCCTGGAGGGCAGGACCCGCCGGGTCACGCTGGTCGACACCGATTTCGACGGGAAGTTCAATGAGAGGTTCGAGCCCCCGGCTCGGGGCGAGTTGGATCCGAACTCCGATGTGATTTCGTTCGATTGCGACGTTTTCGAGGACATGCCCGGCGGCGGCCGGCGAGGCATTGACGCGACGATGCCTCTGAGCAAGGTGATCAATCTGGAGGGCCGGTACTACGGCGTTGAAGTGGCCGAGGACGGCAGCACGATCGAATTTCGGAAAGCGGAGCCGGCGTTCGGCACGCTGGACTTCGGAGGGAAAGAGATCGCAGCCAAGTTCTGGTCGGACGCCGGGCCCCAGGAGGTGAACGGCGTGAACCCGACGTGGCGGCTGCCCGCCGGCAAGTACTATCTGCGGTCGATGGATCTGACGGAGGTCGAGCAGGGCAACCGCTG
>CALMMH010001002.1 GCA_937868145.1 uncultured Phycisphaerales bacterium | reverse complement strand
GCCAGGCGCCCAGAGGCGCGGTTTCGCAAAGAAACAGCGCTTCGAGGCCGCCGCCGGTGCGACGCCGGGCGAAGAACCTCGCGGGCAGAACTTTCGTATCATTCAGGACGAGGCAGTCCCCGGGCTGGAGATGATCGACGATGCGGTCGAACCGGCTGTCCACGAGGCTGCCCGAGGCCCGATTCACGACCAGAAGCCGCGATGCGCTGCGAACCTCAGCCGGATCCTGGGCAATTAACTCGGACGGTAATTCATAATCAAGCTGATTCGTCTTCATGATGACAGATTATCAGACCTCAAGAATGACGACAAAAGATTTCCCGCCCCATAACAGCCCGATTCCGACGATTATGACGATGACGACCGTTTTTCCCGCAAGCTCTCCGGCGAGCGCCCCGATAACCCCGGTGCAGCGTGGATGTTTTGGATGACTGGCACGTTTTTCGCAGGATCAAAGCCGTGAGCTCACAAGGACAGTTCGAACAACTCGTGACGTCGATCGCCGCCTTGGGCAGGGATGATCTCAAGAAGCGGATCAAAGATTTCCGGGGCCGATTCAAGCTCGACTTCTCCGACGACTATCTCGACACCATCAGTCTCGACAGACTCCGGCACATCCTGCTCGCAGCCCTGATCAACGCGAAGGCCCGCTGACCACGCAGAAAAAAGGTTCCCATCCGAGCGAGGCCAGATGGGAACCGTGATTCGCGCAATCCGATCGCCAAACCTACAGAGAACTTCGAATCAGTACTCCTTGTAGTGCCTCATCCATTGCGGCCAGTCTTCGCCGCTGGCTCCTCCCGCCCTGGTCCAGACGCCCCTCGTATCAAAGCTCTTGTGCCATTTGAGCGTCCAGAGTTCCTTGATGCCGATATCGCGGACGGAGAAGTCGCAGAACAGCCCGTTGAGGAAGCCGTCGTGACGGTCGACGCACACGCGGTTCATCTCGTTGACGTTCGGCTGGTCCGGCGGGCCGCCCGGAATGGTCGGAGGCTGATCCGTGTGCCGGGGCCAGAAATCGACCCACCAGCCGCCGGTGAACAGGGGGATCTCCCACGCGCCTTTGACGTTGGGCGTTCGCCAGTGATCCCGAACGAGCGAGCGGCCCCAGACAGACCCGGTCGGAGGATTGCTCGCGGGCGGATTACACATCCAGCCGTTCGGGGCGTAGCTGCCGATGATGTCGGTGCCCGGAATCTGCCAGGCCTGATGGGCCCAATAACCGATGCCCTGGTGCTCGCTCGGCCCCAAGGCCTTGACCGCCTGGGGACAAACCCGCATGTCCTCCCCGATCTTGTAGGTTGAGAGCATCTCATCAACCCACCATCGGCCGCTCCCTTCGCCGTTGCCGCTGAGCCAGTTGCCGTTGTTGTCGTCGCAGTACATCTTCCAGAACAGACCCCACTGCTTCAGTTGGACCTGGCAGGATATCTTTCTGGCTTGCTGCCTCACTCGGTGCAGCGCCGGCATCAGGATCGCCATCAGCACGGCAATCACAGCGATCACGACCAACAGCTCAATGAGCGTAAACCCCTGTCTCTTGCGCATGTTACGGCTCCTATACGATTGGCTTGACCCTTCGATCAGCAACCTACGCACGCGATATTGTACCCACCTCGGACAATACGGAAGATGCGCCCGGAACGGACGCTGTTCCGCATTTCAGATCCAGCGAGAAGAAATTTCACCAGGCAGAGAATCCGACGTCTTCGAGCGGGGCGGACCGTAGCGTCCCCTGGCCGTCAGATGACACCCTTCTTCAGGATGACGTTGGCGTAGAGAGCCTTTTCGCTGGTGGCGACGACCGCGTAGGCCTTCTTCGCCCGCTCGTAGAAGGCGAACCGCTCGACGAACTCGAAGTCGGAGAACCGCTCGCCGCTGTTTTTCACGAGGGTGCGGTAGGTCTCCCAGATCGTCGGTTTGGTCTTGTCGCCGGGGACGACGGCCATCAAAGCCACCGGTTTCTCCACGTAGATATCCAGAGGAAGGAGCTTCAAGACGGCTTCGAGCAGCTCCGACACGCCGTGACCGTCACAACGGACCAGTCGCTGGGCGACAGAGGCCGCGGGAAAATTGCCGTCGGCCAGGACGATCTCGTCGCCATGGCCCATTTCCATCAGAATCTTCAACAGTTCGGGCGACAGAATCGTCGGAATATTCTTCAGCATAGACATCACCTTTCACAAATAGGCAGAGCCTGAAGTAGCCCACCGCCGGCCCCGTGTCAAGTCCGCAATCAAGAATCAATAGATGCCCGGGCCGACATCGCATCGGACAGTGGCGGCAAGCATGATCTGCCGTCACGCTGGGGTCGAGGCCTCGTCCTGGATGTGGTCCTTGGGCTTGTACCACAGCGCCACCGGAATGAAGAACACCGAAGTCACCACCATGGCGATGGCGAAGAACCAGTAATAGCTCGCGCCCGGCAGTTTGCTGGTGCCGTCGGGATTCGCGATCGCCATGTTGACCACCGCCGCGATGATGTTCCCCAGCGAGATCGACAGGAGGTTCAGCGCCTGGATCAGCGACTTCATCTT
Source organism: uncultured Phycisphaerales bacterium (assembly GCA_937868145.1). GTDB lineage: Bacteria > Planctomycetota > Phycisphaerae > Sedimentisphaerales > Anaerobacaceae > PLanc-01. The sequence goes on along the minus strand of CALMMH010001002.1, from coordinate 2,280 downwards.
GTTGGGGGCCTGCGTGTACGCGAACTCCAGCGACGTGATGGACACCATCAGCTCCGCAGCCGTCAGAAAGATATAGGCCACAAACTGCCAGCCGATGGAGGGCCGGCCGCCCTGTTGGATCTGCGTCTCGATCCAGATCGGGACCAGGAAGCTGGCCGCCGTGACGAACATGCCGATCTCCATCTTGCGAAGCAGGGTCAGCGACCAAAGCTTGTTGATCGCGGGATAGACGACGTACGCGAACAGCGGAATCATCACGACGACGAGAATGGAATTGGCCACCTGCATCTGGGCCGGCAGCCACGTGATCCAGAGCCACCGCAGTTCCATCTTCTCCGCCTGGAGCACCCAGGCGGACTGCGACTGGTAGTATAGGGCGAAGAACATGGACAGGAACAGAAAGATGATTGCGATTTTGGCGAGGTTGACGCTCTGCTGGCGGTCGAACATGGAGAGCCAGGCCCTGGGCCCGGCGGGCGGAATATCGACCATCTTGCGACGCCCCAGCCAATAGGCGATCGTCGCGACGATCATGAACCCGGCGGGCACGCCGAACCCGGCTTTCGGGCCATACTTGTCCAGCAGGATCGGACAGAACCACATCGAGACCGCCGCGCCCACGTTGATCGCGAAGTAGAACCAGCTGTAGACCTTCTCGATCAGATGCTTGTTGGAGGAGCCGAACTGGTCGCCGACGTTGGCGGAGACGCAGGGCTTGATGACGCCGGCGCCGGTGGCGACCAGGGCCATCCCCAGGGCCAAACCCAGCCGCGTATGATCCAGCGTCAGAACGACGAACCCGAGGCAGTACACCACCGAGAACCAGATGATGGTTTTGAATTTCCCGAGCCATAGATCCGAGACCAGGGCGCCGACGATGGACATGAAGTAGACCGCCGCGGTGAACCAGTGAAACCACGCCGTGGCTCTTTCGTCGGCCATCGGCTTGAGAGTCCCATTGGGACCGAGCAGGTATCCCGTCATGAAAACCACGAGGATGGAGCTCATGCCGTAGAAGGCGAATCGCTCGGCGCCCTCGTTGGCGAGGATGTACGGAACGCTCGGAGGCATCTTCGTCGTCGACAACGGTGCGTTGAGATTCTTGCTCGAGGCCATGATCGTGTATCTGCTCCAGAGACCCTGGTCGATCGTCATTCCGGCGGGGCCTGCCGCACACGCGATCCTCGACCAACCGTCGGCCGCAGTGCCGGGCGCCCCCACTCGTCGGCAGCCATGGTAATCTGCTTGCGGCCCCGAATCAAACAAAAGTGCCCAAGGCCCCTTCCAGCGGACCTTATTGACAAATCGCTCTCCATCGTGTATGGTTTTCCATATGAAGACCACGTTGAACATCAGCGATTCCGTGATGAGAGAGCTCAAGCGGGAAGCAGCGAAGCAAGGATGCACCATGTCGGAACTGGTCGAAAGGGCCCTTCGCGCACTTTTGCAGAGCCCCCCGGCAACGCAGAAGCTGCCTCCGCTGCCTGAGTTCGACATGGGGCAGGCGAGAGTGGATGTCGCCGACCGTGATGCCCTCTATGAAGTCATGGAAGGACAGTAGTGTTCCTCGTTGACACCAATATCTTGGTCTATGCTGCCGACCAGCGATCACCTGGACACCAGGCATGCAGAGCATTGCTCTCGAAATGGCGAGGTCGCACAGAACCGTGGTATCTGACGTGGGGTATCGTGTACGAGTTTCTGCGAGTGTCGACGCATCCACGCGTCTTCTCCAAGCCCCTGTCTCTCGCGGATGCCTGGGCTTTTCTCAATGCGGCACTTGCATCGCCTGCGGCCGGAGTCCTCCAGGAGACGCAACGGCACGAAGATGTGTTCCGAGAGACTGCCGCGGACGTCCCGGGCATCGCCGGCAACCTCGTGTTCGATGCGCATACCGCAGTTCTCATGAGAGAGCACGGAATTCGACGCATTTACACCCATGACGCTCATTTCCGCCGCTTTCCATTCCTCGAAGTCATTGATCCCTTGCCGTAACAGAGACTCGCGAACTCTCCACCCCCAGCCTTGATTTGGGCCGGCAAAGCTGGTACCATGCCTCCTCGACGTTTTGCGGTGCAGACGCATCTATTACGCGAGGTAGGAGCTATGATGAGATACGTATTGTCGTCCGTCGCCATCGTGCTGTTTTCCACGGCTGCGTTCGCCGCTGGGGCAGAGGAATCGACACACACGCCGGACGCGAGAATGCTGCGGTTCCCCGACGTCAGCATGGACGAGATCGTCTTCGTCTATGCGAGCGATCTGTGGATCGTGCCCCGC
>CALMMH010001001.1 GCA_937868145.1 uncultured Phycisphaerales bacterium | reverse complement strand
ATCTGGGCGGCTCCGGCGGCCGGCCGACGAACGCCGACTGGTCGTACTTCAACCTGGAATGGGGCGGCGAGGGACTCATCGTCTCTGTCGGCTGGCCTGGACAGTGGGCAGCGGAGTTCGTCCGCGACGGGAGCAGAGGTCTGCACCTCGAGGCCGGACAAGAGTTGACTCACTTCAAGCTGCTCCCGGGCGAGGAAGTTCGCAGTCCGCTGATCGTGCTGCAATTCTGGAAAGGCCAGTGGATCGCCAGCCAGAACGTCTGGCGTCGTTGGATGATGGCCCACTCGATGCCCAAGCCCGACGGTGTCCTGCCTGCTCCCAAGCTGTTCGCCTCCAGCTCGCGTCAGTACAACGAGATGATCGACGCCAACGAGGCCAGGCAGATCCTGTTCATCGATCGCTACCTCCAGGAGGGCATCAAACTGGACTACTGGTGGATGGACGCCGGCTGGTATGTCCATCACGGCGGCGGCTGGCCCCGCGTGGGCACATGGGAGGTGGACCCGGCCCGATTCCCCCGCGGATTACGGGCGGTCTCGGACCATGCGCACAGCAAGGGTCTCAAGATCCTCGTGTGGTTTGAGCCGGAGCGGGTGACCGCCGGCACGTGGCTGACCGACAACCATCCCGAATGGATCCTCGGCGGCGCCAAGGGCGGCCTGCTCAACCTCGGCAATGACGAGGCCAGAAAGTGGCTCACCGACCATGTGGACCGCTTGCTGACCGAGCAAGGCATCGACCTGTATCGCCAGGACTTCAATATGGACCCGTTGAATCTCTGGCGATCCGCGGACGCTCCCGACCGTCAAGGCATCACTGAGATCAAGCACGTCACGGGCTACCTCGCCTATTGGGACGAGCTGATCCGCCGGCATCCCGGCCTGCTCATCGACTCCTGCGCCAGCGGCGGCCGACGCAATGACGTCGAGACCATGCGCCGGGCGGTGCCGCTGTGGCGAAGCGACTACGCCTACGAGGCCACCGGCCACCAGTGCATGACGTACGGCATGTCCTTCTGGCTGCCCTACTACGGCACGGGCACCGTAGCCACCCGCAACGCCTCCTACTACGGCAGCGGCCGAACCCCGGTCGAGCCCTACGCTTTCTGGAGCAACGCCTGTCCCGGTTTCGGCCTGGGCATCGACGTGCGTCTGACGGATTTGGACTATCCCACTCTGCGCCGCCTGATCGCCCAGTGGCGTCAGATTTCGCCGAACTACTACGGCGACTTCTATCCGCTGACGTCCTGGACCCGCGACAACGCGGTGTGGATGGCCTGGCAATTCGATCGCCCCGAGAACGGCCAGGGAATGGTCCAGGCGTTTCGCCGGCACGAGAGCGACTACGAATCTGCCCGTTTGAGATTGCAGGCCCTCGACCCGGACGCCACCTACGTCGTAACCCATCTCGATACGGGTGAGCAGTTCTCCTGTCGCGGGCAGCATTTGCTCGAGAAAGGGCTTCTGATCACTCTCACAAATAAGCCGGGCATAGCGACTCTGACCTACCGCAAACAACCTTAGTCGGCAGCATTCGCACAGTCTCCAGTTCTGCGTCCGTGCCTGTCCGTGCAGGTCCGCGCTCTTACTCCATCGAAAAATCACCAAAAAAGGACGAACCGGTAACACAACGGTAACAGGCGTGGACGAAAGTACATTTGTCCGAAACCTGTTATCCGGCAGAACCGTTTTCAAAAGGAGTGCAGCCATGAGAGTGTCCACGAGACTATTCATCGGGGCGGTGTTGCTGGCGGCCATCACGGCCCCGGCGGCATACGCCAAGACCGCCGCGGAGTTGCTCCGCGAAGGACTTTATGTGGAGGAGGTCGAAGGGGATCTCGATAAGGCCGTCGGGATCTATCAGCAGGTCATTTCGGACTCTACCGCACCGAAGAATCTTGTCGCACAAGCCCTGTACCGCCAGGGCAACGTCTTTATGAAACAGAAGAAGGAGCAGGACGCCCGAGCGGTCTTCACGAAGCTGGTCACCGACTACAGCGACCAGACGGACATCGTGGAGAAGGTCCAGCCCATCCTGGAAGAACTGGGCAACGCGGACCCCGCCTCCCTGATGCCGCCGGAGACGATCGCGTACATCGAGATCGGCAGCCCCGGCCAGCAGGTCGCGACGATCCTCAACATGGTCAAAGGCACGCCGGTCGAAGAGGCTCTGGCGAGCTTCACGCAGAACGGCGGGTTGGAAGGGCCGGCCGCGATGATCCAGAAGGTCCTCAGCCCCGCCATGCTCGGTGAGGTGAAGAAGATCCGCGGCATCGGCCTGGGCGTCATGGAGCTCACTCAGGACAACCCGACGGTCGTGGCCGTACTCTTCCCCGGCAAGAACAATACGCTGGCCGGCCTCTTGCAGATGGGCTTGAGCACCCTGAGCAAATCCAGCACGTCCGTCGAGGGTATGACCGTGCTGGAGTTTGGCGACGGCAGCCGAGTCGCGTACGACGACACGGTCGTCATCGCCACCAACGCGACGACCTCGGGCGAAGAGTTGTTCCGTCAGACGGTCCAGCGATACAAGAACAAGACAAGTCAGGCCTCGCTCGCCTCGGGCAACAAGTCCTTCACGAGCATCAGCAAGCAGGCCCGCCAACAGAACGCCGTGACCGTGTGGCTCAACGTCGATGAGACCTATGCCAAACTCATGAAGATGTTTCCGGCCGACGAACTGCCTGACGAACTCCAGGCAGCCAACGGCTTCATCGATTTCCAGAATGTCGACGACTTCATCGCCTCATTCTCCCTGCGGGAGACCGGCATCGCTCTGGATGCGAACATGAGCTTCAAGGACGGAAGCAAGTCGATGTTCTACAACCTAATCCGCACGCCGAACCTGAACAAGGAGGCTCTCAAGGCGATCCCGGCCAATGTGGTGGCCCTGATCAGCCTGACGCTCGGTGGAGCCGGCTCGGCGCAAGCCCAGGCCGTCGATGCCAAGATCAAGGAGGCCTGCGATCTCGACATCGCCTCGCAAATCTTCGGCAACATCGAGCAGGTCACGCTCTTCGCCGCCCCGGCGAAGGATGCGATCGCAGTCCAGGACTCGCCGATTCCGCCCGTGGCGCAATCGATCGGCCTGGCCATCACCAGCAAGAATCCCCAGCAAGTTCATCAGCTCATCGGGACTCTGCTCACGACGGCCGAACTGCTTCCCGAGGGAGTCGAGGAAGCCCCGAGCATCCCGGCGAGCGGCCGCTTCGACGTCGCCCTGGCCAACAACATGAAGTTCTTCGGCTTCACCGACGCGGCGAGCAAGACCGTCGTGCTGGCTCTGAACTCGCAGGTGCTGGACACCTCGATCACCGCCTTGAAACAGGGCAGTTCCGTCGTCAGCGGGGGCAAACTCCAGGACGCCCTGGCCACCCTGCCGCCGGCGACCAGCAAACTGGTCCTGGTCAACGTCGCCGGAGCGATCCAACTGGCGTCGCAGGCCATGGAGTTCCCGTCGGACGAGGTCGCGGCGAAGGCCCGCAAGTCGCTGGACGAGTTGATCGCAGCCACTCAGAAGACCACCGTCCGGCTCCAGACCACCGAGCAGGACAACGGCCTCAGTCTCCGCCTGAGCCTCAGCGACATGCCGCCGATCACGCAGATCGTCGGGCCGATCGGCCAGTTGGGGGAAATGATGGGCGAAGCCACGCATTCCCCCTGGGAACAGGCCGCTCCGACTGCGGTCAGCATCATCGAGGCAAGTCCCTCGCCCAAGATCGACGGGGAGGTGGACGACGTGTGGGCCCAGGCCAAGGCGAACACGATCGGCAACGTGGCCTACTCCCCTGCCTCCGGCGAGGCGGACGCATCTGCGACGTTCAAGACCCTGTATGACAAGCAGGCCCTCTACTTCCTCGTGGATGTCACGGACGACGAACTCATCAACGACTCCGTCGAGTTCTGGCTGGACGACAGCATCGAGGTCTTCATCGACGCCGACAATGCCAAAGCCGAGACCTACGGCGACGACGACTATCAATACAATTTCGCGTGGGACGGCTCCGCCCCGGCCATGGGCGAGACCAAGCACAATAAGACCGAAGGCGTGCAATACGCCTTCGACAAAACCGACGCAGGCTATCGCCTGGAGGCCAGGCTGCCTTGGGCGACGCTGGGAACCACGCCGAGCGTCGGCGCCAAGATCGGGCTGGACATCCACGTGAACGACGATGACGACGGCGGCGACCGCGACACCAAACTCATGTGGAACACGAAGAACGACATCGCCTGGCAGAATCCCAACGCCCTCGGGACCGGCGAACTGGCCGGCCTGATCGCCTGGTGGAAGTTCGATGAGAAGGACGGGCGCACCGCGGCCGACAGCTCCGGCAACGGTCACAACGCCATCGTCCAGGGCAATCCCTCCTGGCGACCCTCGGACGGCAAGGTGGGCGGCGCGATCGCCCTCGGCGGCAACGGCGATTTCCTCGACGTAGAGGCCGAGTCGGCATTCGACTTCACCGGCGGCGTCACGGTGGCCGCATGGATCAAAGTGAACGACTTCGACAAACCCTGGCAGGCCCTGATCTCCAAAGGCGACGGCACCTGGCGGCTTCAGAGAAACAGCAAGACCGACACGCTCGAATTCGCCTGCACAGGCCTCAAAGTCCCGACCGACAATCAATACGGCAGCCTCTTTGGCAACCGCGAGATCAGCCGGGGCGAATGGCACCATGTCGCCGGCGCCTTCGACGGCAAACAGATGTCCCTGTACGTGGACGGAACGCTCGACGCTTCGCAGGAAGCCTGGGGCTCGATCAACGTCAATGACGTGCCCGTCCATATCGGGGCGAATGCCGAACAGCAGGACCGCTTCTGGAACGGCCTGATCGACGACGTTCGCATCTACAACTACGGCCTGTCGGAGGCCCAAATCCAAAAACTGTCAACAGGCAAATGACCTAACCTATCCTCCACAGGAGGTGTCTGGACGCGGAGGCCGGGAACCTTCCCCGGCCTCCGACGTCGTTTCCACTCGGGTCTATCTCATGGACGCCGTGCCGGGATCTTCGGCCCCATGAGGAACTCTGGCGTCTCTTCCGGAACTCTATCGCCGTCGAGAGCCCTCGTGCGGTATACTTCTGTCATAAGCGTCGGCGATGAACGCCGAAGACAGGGCCTCCCCAGAGGAGCCCTCAAGATGGGCCCGGGTTTCGAGAAGACAGATGCGGTCACTGACGAAGGCAATGCGCGGCATCAATCCTGGATACGGTCAGTTCCGGTGGGTTGTCCTGCTATTGGCGGTGGCGGTGGTGCTGCCGACTCTATGTCTGTTGTGGTTCATGAACGAAGTGGTCAAGAGCGAACGACTCGCCGTCCGCCAGCGACTGACCTCGGTCTACAAAGGCAAGCTGGCCGAAACGACCGCCTTGGTCGAGCAGAACTGGGCCGAGCGATGCCGCGTGCTGGATGGACGGCCCAGCACCCATCCGTACCATCAGTTCGTCGCGGCGGTGAGCCAATCCGCCTGCGCCGGATTGATCGTCTACGACGGCGCCGGGCAGCGTCTGTACCCGATCGTCTCGGCCGACGAGAGGACGCTGACCGGCTCGTTCGCCGGTTTCGCCGACGCGGTGGAGATGGAGATCCAGCAGAAGTACGAGCAGGCGGTCGAACGCTACGAGCAATACGCCCGCATCAGCGACAACCCGGATCGGCTGGCCGCCTGGATCGGCAAGAGCCGGGCATTGGTCCGGCTCGACCGGCTCGATGAAGCCATTATCGAGTGCCAGCGGGCGGCGTCGAGCCCCCTGGCTCAGACGGGCGACTCCCGGTGCTTGGGGTTGATCGCCAACGCCCGGCTGCTCCTGTTGAGTTGGGTGAAGGACAAACCCGCCTACGCCCAGCTCCGCGACGAAACGTTCGGCAAGCTGCTCTCGGTCCTGTACGCCGCCAACGAGGCGGGATTCGCCCTGCGGGCCGACGAGAACCTGTTCCTGGCCCGCAAGGCCGCCGAGCTGGGCCGCGAAAACAACTTGTTCGAACGTTGCGAGAGCGCGTTGACCCGCGACGTCCTGCCTCGTCTGATCGACGCGGAGGAACGATCCATCGCTTTGTCCGAGAGGTTCCCCACGATCGATGCGATGGGCGAATGGGAGGTCGGCAGAATCCGGCCGCTGATCCCCGACAACAACGACTTCTACGGCGTGATTCATCCGTCCAGTCGCGGAATGTGCCTGGCGGCGATCTCCCGCGACGGACTGGCCGACACGATGAGCGACTACGCCAACGCCTTTCAGGACGACAATGTCGATTACACGATCCTGGACGAGGCCAACCACGTCGTCGCCGGGCAAGAGGAAATCACGCGAGAGCCCTTCGCCGCCGGGTGGGTCGGCCGTCATCTGTCGAACTGGAAAGTCCTGCTCTTCTTCAAGGGCGGCGACGTCTTCGAGCGGGCCGCCAGCGAACGGGTCGCCGTGTACACCTGGACCGGCCTGCTGGTCATCGGCCTGATCCTCGGTTCCGGGGCCGTGGCCGCCAAGAGCGTCAGCAGGCAGGTCCGCCTCAACAAGCTCAAGAACGATTTCATCGCCACGGTCACGCACGAGCTCAAGACCCCCCTGGCGTCGATGCGGGTCCTGGTCGACACCTTGCTGGAAGGCAACTACCGCAATCCGCAGCAGGTCATGGAGTATCTGCAACTGGTGTCGAAGGAGAACGAGCGTCTGAGCCGGCTGATCGACAACTTCCTGACCTTCTCGCGGATGGAGCGGAACAAGCAGGCGTTCCAGATGCGGCCGGTCAGCCCGGTGAGCATCGCCCACACCGCGGCCCAGGCC
>CALMMH010001000.1 GCA_937868145.1 uncultured Phycisphaerales bacterium | reverse complement strand
GTCACACTGGAGTTGCCTACGCGCTACCCGATGTCCCCCTCTTTTGGATACTACTTCACGCATGTCATCGGCGAGATCAATGCCGAGGGGGAATGGGCCTATGACGGCGCTCAAAAACGCATCTATTTGTGGCCCGTGGGGAAGTCGCTGGAGAACATCGAGGCCACAGTGCGAGAAAATGGCATTTATTCCGAATCTCCATGCTCCTATCACACAATCACCGGCCTTGTCGTAATACGGGCAATTGATGCCATTCGTCTTAATCAGAGCAGGCACATGACCATCCAGGGCAATACGATTGAGTATGCCTACGACTCCGGGATTGTGGATGCCGAGGGGGCGTACAACCGCATCCTCGACAATACGATCCGCTACTCCCACCACACGGGGATCACCGACAATGGCCTCTCTTCGCATGCTCTTATCCAGGGAAACACCGTGTATGCCACAGGCGCGGAGAACGTGGGAGACGATGTGGTCAATGATATTCCCAACAGTGTGTTCATCGGAGGAAGCCAAGCCCGACTCATCAACAACCGCATTGATCGCTCCGGCTATGGCGGGATCTTTCTGTCGGGCAACACGTCGAATCGGGAGATTGCGTACAACTACATCACGGGCTGTTGTCTGTCCTTGGCGGACGGCGGCGGAATCTACACCGGTGGGCCCTCGGGCTCCGATGAAGAGGACCTTTACCATCATAACATCATCGATGATGTGGGGGGATGGCTGGGTGGCGTGGCGGCGGTGCAATCGCAATGTACAAAGACCCCTGGGCTCTGCCGGGGCGAGGCCCACGGGATCTATCTGGATGAACAAGGAAACCATACCCTCTTTGAATACAACACCGTGATGAACTGCGGGGCCGCCGGCATGTTCTTCCACTGGACGCAGGACAACCGGCTCTCGCACAACACCCTTTACAATAACGCACAATTCCAGTTGCTGTTCTCGGGCAAAGACGATCCGCGTTTTCTCCTGCGAAACAACACCGCGACACAGAACCTCCTGATCGCCGCCAAGGCCGGCCAGAATACTCTTCAACTCAACCTCGATTACCAGGGTTTCGATTTCGGTGCCTGTGATGAGAATCATTTCTATCACGAAGGGGGTGCCAAGCACATCGTGGTGTGCCAGGATCTTGGGGGAGGGCCCTGTACCGCCTACTCGCTGGCCGACTGGCAGCATGTCAGCGGCCAGGACACGCACTCCCAAGACCTCTCCTTGTCTGCCAACCAGACGAGGGGGGGCGTGCCAGTGATTTTCATCAATCCCAGCATGGGGGCGCTGACGGTCGACTTGAAAGGGATGCGCTACGTGGATGTGAATCATCAACTCGTCGAAGGCGCCCTGTCGATCGATCCTTTCGAATCCGTCGTTCTATTCTCCTACGCGGGCACTCCCGAGGTGTCCGCGGGGCGGTAGGCGAGTCTGGTGATAGGGAAGGGAACGCGCATGACGTTCGTTGCCATACCAACTCCCCCGCGATTTCATCTTGGAACACTGGGTATTTCCGTGACCACCATGGACGAGGTTCTACACACGATGGTTGTCGCCGCGCGTGCGAGGAAGCCTGCCTACATATGCGTGGCAAATATCCAAACGGCGGTTCTGTCCCAGCAGGATGCCGAATTCTGCAGAATAGAGAACGAATCGTTGCTGACGCTGCCGGATGGCATGCCGTTGGTCTGGTACGCCAGAATGGCCGGCGTGCGGAATGTCGTGCGGATAACCGGCCCTGATGTTCTGTTGGAGATTCTGCGGATGTCTCCCCAGGGAGGATACACGCATTACTTCTATGGGGATACAGAGGAAACCTTGTGGAGGATCCGGGAGGTGATTCAGAAGAGATTTCCCGGAACCGTTGTGCGGGGGACATGCTCGCCGCCGTTTCGCGAGCTCACCGAGGTAGAAGTGGACGCCGCTGTAGCGGAGATCAACCGCCTGCAACCGTCATTTGTCTGGGTGGGCCTGGGTTGCCCCAAGCAGGAGCGATGGATCGGTCGAGTGATCTCTCGTATTGACGCATCCGTTCTTGTCGGCGTCGGGGCGGCCTTCCGGTTTCTGATTGGTGAATATCGTCATCCTCCCCAGGTACTTCAGGCTTGTGGCTTGGAAGGGATATTCTGGAGAGGCCTGCGCCAGCCTGGCTATTGCGCCCGCTATTATGCTCGCCATCTGCCCACGTATTCTCGCTTGTTCCTCAAGCAGCTGGGTTTCCGTCTCGTCGGACGCCGGGACGGAGCGTCCCGAACGTCTCATTGAATCGGTCATCCCTAAGACAGGAGAAGACGATGCAGATGAATCAGGAAACATGCCATGGTGTTTTTGACTGTTTACGGCCGGGATCGAACCGCAAGTGGTTGAACGGGATTCTCCACTTCTGGCAGAAGATGCGCAGTTATATAGCGTGGCATGTCGAAAACCTGGGTTGGTCAAAAGGGCTACAGGATCTGTGCGCGGGAATCCACCGCGGCAGGGCCGCCTGCACCGAAGGTCGGGCGAGCAAAGTACAGCCTCGACCTGACGAGAGTCTCGGCTTGCGGCCAGGAGAGTGGGTGGAGGTCAAGTCTGTGGAAGAGATTCTCTCCACCCTCGACGGCAACCGACGGCACCGTGGCCTGCTGTGGATGACCGGCATGCGAAAGTACTGCGGTAAACGGTTCCGGGTGTACAAGCGGGTGGACACCATCATGCTCGAGACGAACGGGGAGCTGAGAAAGATGAAACATACGGTTCTGCTGGAGGGGATCATGTGCGATGGCATCGCGTTTGGCGGTTGCGATCGATCCTGTTTTCATTTCTGGCGTGAAGCGTGGCTGAGACGAGTGCCAGAGCAAAAAGCACAGGGCTCAATTGCTGGCCAAGAGCCACAGAGCCAATTGGAGATCTGACTATGGATGTGTCCGTCTTGGATTCCTCGGGCTCAGAGTGTGAAGACTTTGTTCAACAATGGCCCGAGGCAAAACTGTGCCATATGCCGGCATGGACCGCGATGGTCGAAAACACATTTGGCCACAAGGGGTACTATCTCACGGCGTGCGAAGACAGTCGTATCTGCGGTGTTCTCCCCCTCACCTATGTGCGCAGCAGACTCTTTGGCAGGCGTCTGATTTCACAGCCCTTCAGCGACTATGGTGGGATGCTGGCGACGAGCCCGGCGGCAAGGGATGCACTCTATGAGCGGGCCGTGGAGATTGCCCGGCAGAACCGATGTGCTTTCATCGAATTCCGGAATACGGCCGCACTGCCGTATGACCTGCATGTTCGCGCGGACAAGATCTCGATGTGCCTCCCACTGGCGAGGGATCCTCAGGAGGTCTGGAAGGGATTGCGGCATAAGACCCGAAACCGGGTATCGAAGGCCGAGCGAGAGGGTTTCTCCGTCGTCTCGGGTGGCCCGGAATTGCTGGATCAGTTCTATGGAGTATGGGCTGTGCGAATGCACGAACTGGGCACACCCTGCTATTCGCGGAGACTCTTCCGCAGCATTATGGAGATGTTTCCGGCGGAGAGTCGCATCTTCCTGGCCCAGGTTGGGGGTGTCACCGCCGCAGTCCTGTTCGCTTATACCTTTCACGGCCGCGTACAATGTTCGTGGGGAGCTGCTCTGCGCGGGTATGACGAGGCTGGACCCAACTACATTCTGAACTGGAAGGCCATCGAGCACTATTGCGGTGCAGGATTGGAGCTGTATGACTTTGGACGAAGTACGGTTGGCAGTGGGCAATACACGTTCAAGGAACGGTGGGGGGCGACCCCTGTAGACTTATGCTGGCAGTACTGGACACCTCAGGGGAAAGAACTGCATTTGGTCAGGCCGGAGGAGTCAAGGTATCATCGCAGAGTGGAAATGTGGAAAAAGCTGCCGCTGAAAGTGACGCTCGTTCTGGGTCCGTGCATCAGCTGCAGCCTACCCTGAACCGAATTGTGGCGAGGGCGCCAGCCTCGGCGGAGAAACGACTGTAATGCCACGGTGCGGCTCCTTCTGTGTCGTTGCCCTGGTGCGTCGCGCGGGGATTCCGTTGCGGCCAGGACCCATGGACGACCAGGCTCATACACACAGGTGAAAGGGAGGCAAAGAAACAGATGGAGCTAATGAACGCTTTCAGTTGTGAGTTGGAAGACTGGTTTCATATCCTCGGTAGCGACGTTGTCCCTCCGATGGAAGCGTGGCCGGGCCCTCCTCTGTGGGCCGAAAAGAACGTCCAGCGACTGCTGCAATTCTTTCAGGAACATGGCGTTCAGGCCACGTTCTTCTGCCTGGGGTGGATGGCCGAGCGCGCGCCGCAGTTGATTCGCCAGTGCCAACGGGCTGGGCACGAGATCGGGTCTCACGGTTACGGTCATGTGCTCGCCTACCAGGCAGGGCCCCGTGCGTTTCGGGAGGACATCGTGCGCTCGAAGAGAATCCTGGAAGACATTACGGGCGAAGAGGTGGTCGGATTCCGGTGTCCCGGATTCTCTGTCCGCGAGGACAATCGGTGGGTTTTTGAGGTGGTGCAGGAGGCGGGCTACACCTATGACGCGAGTGTGTTTCCGGCTCATCACGGTCACGGTGGTCTGAGCTGCGAGGACCCCTATCCGCATATCATCCAGATGCCGACGGGATCGCTCGTGGAGATTCCTGTTTCGACGGTGACCCTGATGGGACGCCGTATGTGCTTCTTTGGTGGCGGATATCTGCGACTTTCACCTCTGCCCCTCATTCGCTGGGGTGTCAGACGGTTGCATCGGAAAGGCCAGCCGCTGATTGTATACGTGCACCCGAGGGAAATTGATCCGGGGCATCCCCGTTTGCCATTGGGGCTGTGGCGAAGCTTCAAGTGTTACGTCAATCTCCGTAGCACGATGCCGAAACTCAAGTGGTTGTGCGAACACTACACATTTACCACCATGGGGACTATAGCGGCGCAGGTCGCACGCATGTCGGGGTTAATGGAAGTGCGCAACCCTGCCATGCGCAAGCGCGAAAGAGGAAGGACTCTTCCCGTTGACGTGGTACCAGCCGATCCTTCCGTTCCCGAACGGGCATCTTTTCCTTGTTGAAAGCGGAAAGACCTTATTTCAGACGCCGAGTGCTGGGGACGCGGATAAAAGGCCTCTATCACAGGGTTCGTCATGCCGCGATCGATAAAGAAGGCAATTCTCTTCAAGATCCTAAGGTACTCGGGGCTTTCGTTTCTCTTCAGAGAACTGGCGCAAAGGTCAAAGATCACGATTTTGTTGTTTCATGACCTCTCGACGGAGAAGGCGGAGAAAACCCTGGAGTACCTGCAGAAGCGCTACAACATCATTCCTCTCCGCACCTTCATCGAGAAATGCGGGGTTCGTGGCAGACCGCTGCCTCCCAAGAGTCTCGTACTGACGTTGGATGATGGACATATCGGCAACCGGGATCTGTTGTCGCTCGTCAAGGAGAAGGGAATTCCGGTCACGATATTCCTGTGTGCCGGAATGATCGGCACCAACCGGCACTTCTGGTGTCGCAAGTGCTCTCCTCCCTATACCCTATCTCAGCTGCTACAGGTGTCCAATGCGGAGAGGCTGCGGTTGCTTCAGTTGACAGGGTATGTCCAGGAAAGAGAATATGAAGAGCCCCAGGTCCTGACGAAGGGCCAGATTCATGAAATGAAGCCCTATGTCGATTTTCAGGCACACACTCTCTTTCATCCGTCTCTGCCTCAGTGCAGTTACGAGGAAGCAAAGGACGAGGTATTCCAGTGCAAGGACATTCTGGAAAAGGAGTTGGGTCTGAGGATCTATGCGCTTTCGTATCCCCACGGGGCCTATTCTGATCGGGACATCGCATTGTGTCGAGAGGCGGGGTACGCGTGCGGCATTACGGCCGAGTACGGCTGCAACACAATCCGAGCGGATCTGTTCCGATTGAAGCGCATCCCGATCGACGACTCGGCTGGCATCGATGAATTGGCGGTGCGAGCGAGCGGATTGTTGGGGAGCCTCCAGAAGGTGGCCAGGGCATGCCGGCGTGGGAAGAGGGGGGACGAAGGCCGAAAGAAACGTGTCAATGGCGTCGGCGGGCAGGCTTGAGTCCAAAGGAATGGATGGGATGATTATGCAGACCTACTTGGGTGTCTATTGCGGATCCGCGTTCCTCGCGTTGATGGCGACGCCAGCGGTCATTTGGGTGTCGCGTCGAGTCAATGCCCTCGATTATCCTGGCATTCGCGCCGTACATACGAGACCGATCCCACGTATCGGCGGCGTTGCGATCGTAGTTTCCTCCACCTGCTTGATCATCTCCATGCTGTTTTTCAATAATGCGATCGGAGTTGCGTTCTGGGAGATGAGGTGGGAAGTCCTGACGACGTGGTGTATGGCCTTGTGCATCTTCGCTGTTGGGCTTACGGATGACCTACAGGGTCTCCCGGCACGCACGAAATTGGCAGCGGAATTCCTGGCGGCCTGTGTTCTCTGTGTTGCCGGCATTAGGATTTCCACACTGCAGATTACCGATACCTTCGTTCTGAATCTGGGATGGCTGTCCTATCCACTCACCATTGTCTGGATCATCGGTATTACGAATGCGGTGAATCTCAGCGATGGATTGGACGGTCTGGCCGCCGGGATCTCGGCCATTACCTGTGGCGTCATCGCTTGGTTTGCCCTATACAGCGGCAATGTCGTCATGGCGGTGCTCATGCTTGCCTTACTGGGGAGTCTGAGTGGTTTTCTGTTCTTTAACTTCAACCCCGCTCGAGTATTCATGGGCGATTGCGGTAGCCTGTTCCTCGGCTTCACGATCGCAGCCTCCAGTGTGATGTGTGTCGCCAAGTCCGTGGCCCTGGTCGGCCTCACCTTGCCCGCACTCGCTTTGGGGGTTCCCATCTTCGACACGTTGTTTGCCATGCTGCGTCGTTTTCTTGAAGGGCGATCGCTGTTTGCTCCCGACCGCAGTCATTTCCACCATCGCCTGTTGGAACTGGGTCTGCATCAACGTCAAGCGGTGCTGCTGATCTATCTGGTGACTCTGCTGGCGGCCGGTTCCGGCCTCTTCATGCTTCTACGGGAAGATATTGGATCGCTGGTTGTTTTCGGTAGTGTCTTGCTCTTGCTCCTCCTTTTGTTTCGCGTCGTTGGAGCTGTACATCTGAGGGAGACGTTCATCCGAGTGAGAGAGAAACTCGCTTCGGCACAGCAACAACGGGAGGAAAGGCAGACTTTTGAGCAACTGCAATTGCGTGTGCGCCAGCTCAACAGTCCTGATGACTGGTGGCGAACGGTCTGTCAGGCGGCTGAGCAATTGGACCTGGCTTGGATTTCGCTGCACGTAATGAATGGCGACGGCCTTGCCCAGACTTCTATCTGGCGGAGACCCGACACCCCGCAAGGCATTCACCACATCGTCACCGTGAGTTTTCCCCTTGCGGGCAACGCGAGCACAGGGCCGATGGAGTTTGAGATCGCGGTGCTGATGAACGGGCGTCTCGAATCTGCCAACCATCGCGCGGATTTGTTCAGCCGTCTCGCCAATGAGTGTGTCGCTCGCCACTTTCCCCCCGTCGGAAAGGCAAGCGAATCATCGCCACGATCGGGCACGATCGTGACGACCGCTATCTGAGCACCACACTCTTTCGCTCGATGTGCGTCAAATGCCCGCCTTAAGGTTGCCTTGCCTCACGTCCACATGTGTTGACGCCGTGTCATCGAACCTAGCATCGGCGACCCTGAGAAATGCCGGCGGATGGGGCTGCGCCTGGAGGGGCTGGTGGTCTGCTTCGTGACGAAGTGCAAATCGGCGGTGATTCAGAGACGTTTCCGGTGGATGTGTTTCGAGAGAGCCGATATTCGTGGGAACCCCTGTTTAGGAGGTGGCATATGAAGAGCTTGGGTGTAATTGCATGTATGTTGTTGTGGGTGAACTCCTGTTATGCCGTGGCCGTCAGGTCCAATGGCACAGGCGGAGGCAGGTGGTCGGACACCGCGACCTGGGCAGGGAAGGCTGTGCCTGTCAACGGCGACGGCGTGACCATTGTGGCCGGTGATACGGTGACCTTTGATGTGAATATGTCCAGTTGGATCAATGGCGTAGCCGGCTTAACCTGTGATGGAATAATGAACTGCAGTGTTGCGCCGGGCACATATTGTCTCAAGACCGGCGCGGATATCACGGGAACCGGCAAAATCAATTGCGGGTCGTCTGACACGGCGTATCCCTTCATCTGCACCATGACCTTCGACTTCAACTCCAAACCCAACAGCTTCGAGTGTGGCAGTGGTTTGGTTCTCAACCTCTATTGCATTCAGCCGGCTCATCCCCTCGTCTCCTTGTCCGAGGTCGAGGCGGCCGGGCAGGCCCAATTGTCGGTCGATACCGACGTCCGGGGTGATATCTGGGTAGATGGTAAAACAATTCGGATTGATGCTGTGTCCGGCGCGCTGCCTGATTCCGAGACACGTACTATCGCCAAAGGGGGGGTGGCCGCGGCGACAATCACCGTGGATCCCGGTCTGACTAAGGCCAAGGGTTTGGGCGCGAAAGTCATCCTCGTCACGCGAAACATACGGATCATCGGATCGACCGAATATGCCGTCAAATACATGACCGGCGGCGTGCTGGGCTGCGAAATCAGTGATTGCGCCGGGGGCATTTTCTCCAGCTTTGGCACCACGGTTTCCGGGACGATCTCCGGGTGCACGTACGGCGTCTCTTCGAACTCAGGCAACATGATCTCCGGAATTATCTCAGGGTGCGACTATGGGATCACGACGGTTTCTGCGGACACGATTTTCGGCACGGTTTCTGGGTGTTTTTATGGCATTTCCTACAGTTCCGGCTGCATGATTTCTGGGACGATCAGCGGGTGCAACCACGGGGTCTATTATGGCTCCGGGAGTGTGATTTCAGCCACCATATCGGGGTGTGTCAATGGTGTCTTTGCGGGGGCAAACACGATCCAAGATGCCGTTTTCAACGGCAACGCCAGCGATCTGCGGCGGGTCGTCTCCGTCTCCGCGTACAACAGTCTATTCAGCAATGCGGTCGAGAACTCGGAGTATAATACAGGCCGGGTGCCGCCGTGGAGCTATGTGGCTAGTTATGACCACAACACGGTAGTCAATGAGTTTAAAGCCTGGACGCGCGGCGGTGTGGTTGTGTCGGATGCGAACATAGTGCCCCCAGGCTATACGACCTCCTATCGACATATATGTGCCAGCTCTGCGCTGCCGTGTTTCCGACAGGAGTTGACCACGGTAGGGCCGGGCCAGACTCTCCGGGTACAGGGCAAGATTCTCATCCTCGACACCCAGGCTGCGTGGGTCCCTCGTTTGGAACTGATTGACGTGTGTGCTGATCCGCTGGTTAATCCGGACCAGTCGGCCTTGGTGTCCATGCCGATCCCCTCGCCCGCGGGACGCTACTATTGGCAGGATGTGGTCGTTGAGTATACCAACACGAGTATGGTCGCTAAACGCGTCTGGATTCGCTGTCTGGCGCAGCAGGCTGGCATGGATATCTATGAAGTCTGGAGTACCGAGCTGAACAAGGTTGTATCGCCTTAGTCCGTCGTCAGAGCCATGGCCCCGGCCACAGATACACCGCATGCCGAAGGGTATGGCGCGTACGGCATCGAGCCCGGCAGGAAAGAGTCCGCTGCCGTGTGGGCGTTGTGGCGCAGGAACTCGAATCGCAACCAGGTCTGCATGACACATCCTGCCTCCGCATTCGGTGGGAGCAAAGGCACATCGCTGTGGCTCGGTGCAGGGGCTGTTTCCGGAAGCAATCGGATCGATCGCAGCAATAATGGGAGCCTCAAGTGACACTCGGTGGAGAGCAACATGACACGAACCTTCGTGGACCCTCTGGCGCCCGGCGGCCGAACAACCGCGGCGAACGGACGGAAACTACCGCTACGATGCTACGTAGGGAAGGTGGGCATCTCCGTCGTCACGATGGCGCAGACACGGGAATTGCTCGAAGGGTGCATGCGACACGGGCGTGCCGCATACGTATGTGTGACGAACGTCCATGCGACAGTGTTGGCGCAGCGAGATTCGGAGTTCTGCCGGATTCAGAACGAATCGTTTTTGAGCGTCCCTGATGGTATGCCGTTGGTCTGGTACGCCCGGATGATGGGGGAACGCGGAATCGAGCGTGTATGCGGACCGGACCTAATGATGGAAGTCCTGCGGATTTCGCCGCAGCACGGCTACACGCATTACTTCTATGGGGACACTGTCGAGACGCTTGCCAAGATGAAGGGGGTGATCGAGGAGCGGTTTCCCGGGACGAAGATCCTGGCCATGCATTCCCCGCCATTCCGCGCGCCGACCGATACCGAACTGCGTGATACCATAAGTGAGATCAACCGGCTTCGGCCGTCGGTTGTCTGGGTAGGTCTGGGGTGCCCGAAACAGGAACGGTGGATCGGCAGAGTGTTCCCTCATATTGAATCCTCGGTTCTCCTCGGCGTCGGAGCAGCCTTCCGCTTCTTGGCGGGAGAATACAGCCATCCGCCGCATATCTTCCAGGTATGTGGTTTGGAGGGCATCTGCTGGAGGGCGCTGCGTCGACCGGGCTATGTTGTCAGATGGTATGCCTATCACACCCCGATGTTGGGCTGCCTCTTTCTCAAGGGTCTGGTGCGGAGGCTCCTGGGGTGGCGGGCCGGCGGCAAGTGTCACCGAGAGAATGTCCAAGAGGAACCACCGTCTTGTTCCGGATGCAACGTGCCTCGTGCGGATCTCCCCAACCCTCAGTGCAGTTGTGGCAGGTCTAGTTCGCTCCTGAGCCCACAAACAACAGACAAGCGGTACGTCCAGTGAAGGGAGGGCCTGTCGTTGAGCCGCGATTTTCTCTTGAGACGAACGGATCAGCTTAGCCTGTCCGAAAGGCGACAGTTTCTCGAGTTGTTCGCCCGTGTGTTTCCCAGGATGATGAGTCTCGCGGAATTCGAGCGGAAGTACTTGTGCACACCTCTGGGCTATTCGCATCACGGCTTAATGTTGGGGGATGGTTGTCTCGCGGGCGCGTACAATCTAGTCCCCTACTCGTACAGACATTTCGGGGAGCTGCGGCTTTTCGGCCTGTCCGTGGATGCAATGGTTGCCCCGGAGCATCGTGGTGGACCCTTTAACCTGCTCACCATGGCCCAGTTGGCGTGCGAGGGAGCAATGCGGGATGAGATCGGTTTTGTTTTCGGTTTCCCGAACGCCCAAGCCTATCAATTCACCACTCGCGTCCTTCAGTGGAGGAGCATGGGTGAATTGGATTACTATGCTCTGCCGATTAATATCGGCGTCCTCCGGCCGCGGTGGCGGTGGGCGAATCCGGGTGTACGCGTGGGCGCGAGGTGCCTCGTACATCTGCCGCCTCTGCGCCGGCAGGCGCGTCTGGATTTCAACGTCGAGAAACTGCCGGACAAGTGTTTCGAGCGGCACCGCTATGACGGGGAGTACCAGAAGATCGATCTGTGTGACAGCCGGTGCACGTACCGGACGTGCGTCGAAAAGGACCGGATTCACGTCACGTACATTGTCGATGTAACGCCGTTGACGAGAGCAAGCTTGGCCCAGGCGGTACGGGCTGTCTACGAGGAGGTCAGAAGCCGGACCGATATGCTGTTGTATGTCGGCCGATTGCCCTTTCGCCCCCCGGGGCTTCTTCGCGTGCCGCCCTCCATGCAGCCTCGCCGAGTCTCCATGTGTGGCAGGGTGCTGAACAAGCGACTCATAGATGAACGTGTTCTCGATATCAGAAACTGGAATGTGAACATGTCCAACTTCGATACGCGGTAAAGGATGATGGATGAACAGATTGGTGATTCCCGAGCGGCGAGATTCATCTGACCGAAGCTTCCGCGGGGTGCTTGCGGACCGCGCTGGACCTCCGGCCTCAGGGAGAAGGAACAAAACCGGCGAACGGGTTGTCGTCACGGTTCACGCGGCAGCCGAACGGGGGGGCGAAACTGAACCAGTGGCATCGAATTCGCGAAAGGCCTTGGAAATGGATGCACGCCAGGAGATTGAGAAGTACATCAAAGACAATATCCTGTTTGGGGATGGTGAGAAGATGGCTGAGGATGTGTCCTTTCAGGAAAGCGGGATTCTCGACTCCGTGGGCTTTCTGGAACTGATCACGTTTGTCGAAGCCCGATTCGGTATCCAGATCACGGATCACGAACTTGTTCCTGAGAATTTTGACACACTGCGAAAGGTGTCCAGATTTGTGGAACAGAAGGTGAACGCTGGAGTGTCTGCGTAGTCGGTTGAGTGTTCTGAGGACCGTCTGTTTTCTGTGAGAGGACGGCAGATGTGCGGCATTGTTGGGATGTGCTGTCTGCAATCTAGAGCGGTGGTGGACCCGCGTGAGCTCGAGTGCATGATGGCGATGTCGCGACACCGTGGTCCGGATGAAGCAGGTGTCTATCTGGACAATCAAGTAGCTCTGGGCCATTTGCGGCTCAGTATCATTGACCTCCAGTCTGGATGTCAGCCCATTCACAATGAGGATGGGGCTCTCTGGATCGTCTACAACGGCGAGGCGTTCAACTATGTGGAACTGAAGCGCCGCCTGGAGGAGCAGGGGCATCAGTTCTACACGAATTCCGACGCGGAGGTCATCCTGCATCTGTATGAACAATATGGTTCGGAGTGCGTGCACGATCTGAATGGACAATTCGCATTCGCCATTTGGGATGTTGCGAATCAGGAGCTATTCCTGGCGCGGGACCCAGTCGGTATTTGCCCCCTGCATTACACGGTTCGCAATGGGCGACTGATTTTTGCCTCGGAGATCAAATCCATTTTT
>CALMMH010000999.1 GCA_937868145.1 uncultured Phycisphaerales bacterium | reverse complement strand
GGGAAACAACCGCTCGGTGAGCATCAGCTACGACATCGTCGTGCCGACGCGGACGAGCGTCGAGTGCGACAGCGCCTCGGGCGGGATCAAAGCTGCGGAGCTTGAGGGCAGCGTTCGCGGCCATACGGCCAGCGGGTCCGTCACCTGCGAGGACCTCCGCAACGGCAGCGTGAACATGGATAGCTCCAGCGGCAGTGTGCGACTCGCAAACGCTTCTAATATCACCTCGTGCGAACTGCGCACCTCCTCCGGCCGGGCGGAAGCCGAACGGGTGCAGGCCGAGACCATTCGGATCGGCTCCACCAGCGGGTCCGTGGAGCTCGACGACGCACGCGCCCAGACCATCGAAATGCAGGGCACCAGCGGTCACGTGGAAGGCAGGGACATCGACTGCTCGCGCCTCAATGCCGAGTCCGCCAGCGGCGGCGTATCGATCGGGTTTTCACCGGCAGCCCCGGCCGACGTCACGGCCACCATCGGCTCGATCTCCGGCGGCGTGAGCGTCGTGGCGCCGCGCAATTTTGCCGGCCGAATCGAGATGTCCACCACCAGCGGATCCGTCCAGTCCGACCTGCCGATCACGGTCCAGGGCAAAATGAACACCAAGCATCTCAGCGGCTCCATCGGCTCCGGCTCGGGCAGCCTGACCCTGCGGACCACCAGCGGCTCGGTCCACGTGCGATAGAAGGAAGGCACACCAAGGGGACAGGGAAGAACGGAATGGCATCAGGATTGCGTAGTCGTGCGTTGCTGGCAGTGGCTGCGGCGGCGATATTGTGGTTGGGCGGGTGCGAAGGCGGAAGCAAGAGCGCGGCGCGTCTGCGGACCGAGTCGCACAGGGCGTATTCGTTCTACGTGGCGGCCGATTACAAAACCGTCTACGAGCGAATCCTCCTGCGAGCCCGGCCTCGGTACGTCTTTGCAGGCATACCGAGAAGCCAGCCCGGCGTCAGCGCCGAATTGGCCCCTGAGGACCAGTCGGGCGCCATCACGCTCTGGGACAGCGGCGGCATCGGAATCCGCTACCGGCTCAGCGCGGAAATCCAGGCAGTCGACCCGGGCCGCACAAGGATCGATCTTTACGCAGCCGGCAAGAACGCCCGGAGAGAAGCCCGCCTGTGGGCAGGCTGGGCGGACACCGCCATAGAGAACGCCGATTCGTCGCTCAGGCGGTAAGCCCGCGACCCGCGATCCCGACTTCAACCGGATGTCACCACGCCCCGATGTGTGTCGTTCCCATCGTGGGGTTAGGCGACGATTTCACGCGGGGTTTGTCGGACTCGGAGGTCTTGTTCGTCCCGGATTTCACGGTCGTGGACCTGGTCGAACGAGATGGGCGACGGAGACGGGCGGACTTGGCGGTCTGATTCCCAGATCGGAGAGTCGCATCAACCGAGGGGGTCGGCAAGACTTGGGCGTCGGCCGCCGGTTCCACGCGAAGCGTCACCACGCCGCCGCGAGAATCCCACGCCAACGGGTTGACGACGTGGGCGTGAATGCCGATCACGCGGATCTTCTCGGTGTGCATTGGCGTGGTCGCAACCTTGGTCGCCTGCTCGGGCGAGAATCCCAGCACGACAGGCTCGCAGGCGGAAAGCCTGCCGTCGCCGGCCGGCCCGATGACCGCCCCGGCGGCAATCCCCACAGGGAAGTTCGGATCGTTGCGGCCGTCGATCGAAACCAACGTGAACTTGAGGGCCAGCGACTGGTATCTGCTGACGTCGAGCCCCGCCAAAGCCCCCTCTCCGGCGGCTCCCGTGGAGATGTAGTCCATGGAGGGGACGCCCGCGCCGCCGGGAAAACGAATGTCGAATTCGACGCCGGGACCCACAATCCGCTTGTCCACAATCGTGGACCGGCCGGCCGCCCGGCCACTCCAATCGAGCGACATCAACTGCTCAGCCGACAGAGTCACGGTGGTGAACATGGGCAATGCGGCGGGTTCGACGGCGACGGTCGGCGCGAGGCGCGAGGCCGCGGGACGTGCATTCTGCTCACAACCGGCGACTGCCAGCGAGACGACCAACCCACAAACACAAATCAGATTTCTATTCCTCATGGCACTCCTTTACCCTGACCGCCGTCGGAAACCGGACGGGCGAACACCGCGCCGGCAACGCCCCCAATCGCAGAGACGCAACGTGGATGCTACCACTTGAACAGGGACTGTCAAGGGAAAGGTGGCCGGCTTCATGAGAACGCAGGGAATCCGCTCTGCAGGCGAGCGGGCGAAACGAACCTTTTTCTCTCCCCATCTACGAAGATTTTCGTTGACTTTACGAAGAGCTTCGTATACGTTGGTCCCCAGAGTAGGATACGACCTGAATCAGCGGAGAAGACGACATGGCGAAACAGGATGTCCCACGACCGACCGATGGCGAGCTGATGATTCTTCGCGTGATCTGGGACCTCGGGCCCAGCACGGTCAAGCAGGTTCACCGGGCCCTCTGCGAAGATCGCAAGACCGCCCACACCACGACCCTCAAGCTCATACAGATCATGACCGACAAAGGCCTGCTGTTCCGGGATGACTCGGACCGGCCCGCCGTGTACCGACCCACGTTCACCCAGGAAAAGACCCAGCGACAATTGCTGCGGAATCTGCTGGAGAAAGCCTTTTGCGGCTCCACCGGAAAACTCGTGATGCGGGCTCTATCGATGAAGCAGACTTCGGCCGAGGAGCGAGAAGAGATCCGAAAGTTGCTCGATCAATTGGAGGGAGACAAACCATGAACACGCTGACAACTCTGTTGTCGCACGGCGTCACCGAACGGCTCGGCTGGACGCTGCTGCATTCTCTATGGCAGGCCACGCTGATCGCGACGCTCCTGGCAATCGTATTCAGACTCCTGGCGAGGTCTTCCACTCAACTGCGATATGC
Source organism: uncultured Phycisphaerales bacterium (assembly GCA_937868145.1). Taxonomy (GTDB): domain Bacteria; phylum Planctomycetota; class Phycisphaerae; order Sedimentisphaerales; family Anaerobacaceae; genus PLanc-01. The sequence goes on along the minus strand of CALMMH010000999.1, from coordinate 521 downwards.
GGCCGCCTGCGTCGCGATGGTCGCGATGGCCCTGCTGCCGGCCGCGACCGGTGGATTGCTGTCGCTGCCCAACCGGAACGTGGCAACACCGACGGCTTCAATATCCCCGTCGCAATCCGTACCGACGCCGACGAGAGCGGAACTCCCCAGCATCAGAACGCCAGTAGCTCCGTCGCGAGCGCCCTCGGAGCCGACAAGCCAACGGTCATGGCAAGATGTCGCGACGCAGGGACTGGAGTCGGTTCTGCCCTATGCCGTTTGCGTGTGGTTGGCCGGCGTGCTGTTGTTCTCGCTACGGCACCTGCTCGCCTGGACCCGGCTTCAGCAGTTCCGGCGACGGCAGATCCGACCCGCCGACGCAACCCTGTGTGGCAGGTTAACCGCGATGGGCGAGAGGCTCGGAATCACGCGGGCCGTGAAGCTCGTCGAATCCGGCCTGATCCAGGTGCCCACCGTGATCGGCTGGCTGCGTCCGATGATTCTACTGCCTGCCACCGCCGCCACCGGTCTGTCCGCCGATC
>CALMMH010000998.1 GCA_937868145.1 uncultured Phycisphaerales bacterium | reverse complement strand
CTGGTCCTGGCCGTGCTGCACGCCACCGACATGAAGATTGGCGAGGCCAAGGTGGGCATGGGCTCGCTCGGCGCGATCCCGGTCGCCTTCGTGGTCATCGCAATCGGCCTGTCCCTGGGCGGCACGACCGGCTATGCCATCAATCCCGCCCGCGACCTGGGGCCGCGACTGATTCATCACGTGCTGCCGATCCCCGGCAAAGGCGACAGCGACTGGGGCTACAGTTGGGTTCCGGTGGTCGGTCCCATCCTTGGTGCGCTGGTGGCGGTCCTGGTCTGCTCGTTCTGTCCGGCCGCATGACGCCCTTTCAAGGGGACGGGGACCGGCCAACAGAGGAGGAACCGGCATGGTTCTTGAACGTCCTGTGCGTTACGCCGCCGTCGCAACTCGCGGTTGCGTCCTCGCGATCGCGTGGGCAATCACGGCAGCGGCTGCGGATGTCCCGAAGGTTCCCCAGGCTCCCGGCGGATGGGAACAGAGGCGGGCGAACTCCATCTCCCTCAACGGCCAGTGGGAGTTCTCTCCCGGTGACGGCAGCGAGCGAGCCGAGACGGCCGAGGGCGCGAGTAGCCTCCAGTGGAAGGCCGTGACGCTTCCCGGCAGCGTGGTGAAGTACGACGATCCGGCTGCGGCGAGCATGCGGTTCGCCTGGGTCCGGCGGACGTTCACTGTTTCGCGGTCGCAGGCCGCCGGCCTGGCCGTCCTCCGCTGGAACCAGATCACTTTCGGCGCGGTCGCCTACATCAATGGGGTGAAAGTGGGGGAGAACGTGCCCACCGGCCCCTATCAGGCGATGCTGCCGCCGGGGACGCTCAAGGCCGGCGAGAACTCGATCGTACTCAAAATCGCCGGCGGTGCGGGGACCCCCAAGGCCAAGAGTGGAAGCCTCTTGATCCCGGCGGGCTTCGGCGACACCCGCCAGCCGCCGAGAGTTCACGGCGACGTCTGGATCGATTTCGCGGACACCGCCTACATGAAGTGGATTCTGGCCCTGCCGGATCTGGCCGGGAGCAAGGTGCGAATCCGCGTGACGCCCACGGGATTCGGAGCCGGACTGACAGCAACCGCTGAGGTTCGGGCGTGGCCTGGGGGCGAGCTCGTGGGTCGTGGCCAGACGCCTGTCTCGCTGATGTCCGGCGGCGAGAAGGGACCCCATTTCTTCGTGGACGTGCCGATGCCGGGCTTCAGGCCGTGGACGTACGAGGAGCCCTATCTCTATACGGCTCAGGTCTCTCTGAAACGCGGGAAAAAGGTCCTGGACGAAGCGATGATCCGCTTCGGCATGCGGGAGATCACGATCGCCAACGGCCACTACCTGCTCAACGGCATGCCCTTGCGTCTACGCGGTTCCAATCTCGTTTTCGAGTGGGACTGGGGCGACACCATCACCGGCAAGGAGTTCGATTACCTCGTGACCGAGGCCCGCGAGATGAGCATGAACGCCTTCCGCACGCACACGATGCCGCTGCCGCCCTTGTGGGCGGACATCTGCGACGAGAACGGAACCATGATCCTGGCGGAGTTTCCGTGCCTGTACAACTACCAGGACTACAGGTTCACGCCGGAGGAGTACGCGATCTGGCACCGCAACGTGCTGACCGACGCCCAAGGCTGGATGGGACGGCTCTGGAACCACCCGGCGGTGGTCATGTGGGTGCTGTCCAACGAGTCGAATCGCGACGGTCCGTGGGAGACGGGGCCCTATCACGATTTCGTGCGGGACCTGGACCCGACGCGACCGACCATGCGCACCGGCGACACCGGCACCGCGGAGAACTACGACGTGCACACCTGCGGCAACGTCGAGGACCTGCTGGAGGGGCTGATGATCCAGCAGATTCCTTCCTGGTTCCCCGTGGCCAATGGCCGGCCCGTCACGAACAGCGAGTACATGAACTACTTCGGGCGGCCTGCGACCCAATGGACGGGCCGGGACGACAAGGAGGCCGATGCGATTGCCTGCGCCCAACTCGGCATGGAGCACACCGAGGCGATGCGTCGCGCCCGCGTCGATGGCATGCTGCCCTATATGTACGCCGGTTGGACGCGAACTCGTCTCGCGGCGCGCGTCAGAGAGACCGGCAAGGGCAGCGCCGTCTGGAAGGCCGGCTACGCATCGCCTTTCTCCGCCTGCTGGCACAGCTCGTTGTCGCCTGTGTTGGCCAGTCTCGATCTGTTCAACCCGAACTACCTGACGGGCCAGGAGGTTCGCACTGACTTGTGCCTGATCAACGACTCCTGGCATGACGCAACGATCCACGTCGATCTGTTTCTGACCGAGGAATGTCCCGAGTTCATTCCGGAGGCCGCGTGTTTCGACCGGCCGGCGGCCCGGTGGAGTTATGACTTCACGATGAAGGCCGACACGCTGACGAAAACGCCCGTCACATGGAAGTTGCCCGACCGCGAAGGCAGCTACTGGCTGACGGCCCGCACGACCGGCATCCCCGGGCGCGCGGTGCTCAGCCAACGATTCGTCCGTGCGATCAAGCCGCCCCAGACGCCTGCGAGTCTCAGATCCCGACGTTTTATGATCGTCGGGTCTGATCCGGCCGCCGACGCATGGTTCCAATCGCGAGGTCTGCAAGTCGATCGCGGTCCCGACAAGCTGTCGCCCGAGCAGCATGTCGTCGTCATTTGGAACGCCTCGCATCTGACGTCGGAGGAGAAACGCCAGGCCGACGCGCTCCGCAGGTTTGTGTCCGATGGCGGCCGCGTGGTCGTGCTGGCTGCGCGGTCCTGGGACTGGAGCGAGTTCTGCGACATCAAGGTCCGCGATACAGGCGGGTCGCGAGCCTTCGCCTATCCAGAGGCCAAGCACGCGATGCTCGCGGGCATCCGGTCCGACTGGCTGATGCGATGGAACGGCCTTCCCGGGACGGTCGTGGTCGGCAGTCTGGAGGGGCCGGCGATGGCGACCGCGGAGAAGATCCTGTGGATGCGGGAACCTGGGACCTGCGTGGCGGCCGAAGTGCCCGTCAGCGGCGGCAAAGGAACGTTCCTGTTCTCACAGTTGGACGTGCAGCGCCGTGTGGACCGTTCCAAGCCGGACTACGATCCGGCTGCGGAAGTTGTCCTGCTTGGTTTGCTGCAAGGCGTGCGGTGATGCGGCAGTCGCTTCTCAATCAGCTCCCCGGCGGTGTGGATTCCGCCGGGGAGCGCGAAGTCATACGATTCGTCGCCCGCTGTGGGCGAGCCCCCCATGTCGCGATCAGTTCTGTTTCCCTTTGACCGTCGCGTGATAGAGCCAGAAGGTCACGAAGGCCAGGAGGACCACGCCGACCGGGCCGCCGAGGGGGATCATGCCCTCCCAGAGCGGCATCTCGATTTCGTACTGCTTGAGGATGACGATCGGGATGGCCACGAGAATGCCCATGATCGCCTCGCCGGTGATCAGGCCGGAAGCCATGAGCAGGCCGCGGCGCTCGGCGGCTTCCATCGCGGCGGTGTCGCTCTTGTTCCTCTTGTGGAACCTCGCGACCGCCACGCTGATGAGCCCGCCCACGAAGATGGGCACCGACAACTGGAACGGCAGATAGAATCCGATGGCGACCGCGAGAATGGGCACGCGGAACGAGTACTTCTTGGCCTGGAGATACTGATCCAACGCGATGATCCCGACCGCCGCGACCATTCCCATGATGACGAACGTCCAGGGCAGCCCGCCCTCGAAGACGCCTCGGGCCACGGAGGCCATCAGGTTGGCCTGGGGCGACGAGAGCGCCTTGGAGCCGGCGCCTTTCATCCCGGCGAAGCCGTAGGCGCCCTGCAGGAGGATGAGCACCGGGCCGATGGTCAGCGAGGCCGCGGCGGTTCCGACCATCTCCATGATCTGCTGTTTCCAGGGCGTGGTGCCGACGAGCCGGCCGCACTTGAGGTCCTGCATGACGTCGCCTGCGATGGCGGCGGCACAACAGATGACGGCTCCGACAATGATCGCGGCCGCGGGGCCGTTCACCGCCGATTTGCCCATCAGGAGCACCAGCAGCACCGAGGCGACCAGGACCGTCGAGACCGTGACGCCGGAAATGGGGTTGTTCGAGGAGCCGACCAGACCAGCCATGTAACCGGCTACGGCAGCGAACAGAAAGCCCGTGCCCAGCATGACGAAGGCCATGATCAGGGAGATGTACACATGCTGGACGTAGTGCTGGTAGACCAGGAACAACGGGACGATGGAGCCGACGATCATCCCGATGATCCAGTGCATCGGGAGATCCCGCTCCAAACGATCGGTTCCGCCTTTGCCTTCCTTGAGTTGCTTGTAGGCGTGCAGGCCGCTGGTCATTCCGCTGACGAGCGACTTGCGAAGGCGGAAGATGGTCCACAGACCGCCGATGAGCATGCCGCCGACGCCGGCGTAGCGGGTCCGCTTGGACCAGATCCGCTGCGCGTAGTCCTTGGCGGGGACGGGCTTGCCCAGCCTGGCCAGGACGTCGGCATTGTAAGCCCGCACGCTGTTGGCGTCCGCAGGCGAGGCGTTCGGGTCGACCGATCTGGTTTCGAGCACGAATGCGTTCCAGGTCCGCGCTTCACTCGTGCGGCCGTCCCACGCCTTGGCGTCGTTCGGATCGACGACGACGAAGCCTGAGTTCGCGACGTTCCATTCCTGCGGGACGTTCCTGTTGAGAAGTTGATACTGCGGCCACTCGTTCTGCGCCGAGACGACCGGAATGGCCACGTACCAGTTGATCGCTCCGCCCAGGAACATCAGCAGAGCGATGTTGAGCCCGACGATGTACCCCACCGAGAGCAGGGCGGGACTGAGGTTGGAACCGAAGTAGGCGATCGATCCGCCCACGCGCCGGGCCCCCTGCAGGATCTCGGGCCAGATCCCCAATGCGTTGGCGCCGACTTTGAACAGGCCGCCGGCCAGCGCCGCCTGGACGATGTACTTGATGCCGGAGGTGTCCTTGCGGCCGGTCTCGAGCACCTTGGCGGTCGCGACGCCCTCGGGGAACTGAAGCTTGGTCTCGACGATCAGCGAGCGCCGCAACGGGATGGTGAACAGCGTGCCCAGCAGCCCGCCGAACCCGGCGATCACGGCGACCCAGAAATAGCTGAATTGCTCCCAGAAACCCAGCAGCAGCAGGGCCGGCAGCGTGAAGATGACGCCGGCGGCCAGGGATTCGCCCGCCGAGGCGCAGGTGCCGATCAGGTTGCACTCGTAGATCGTGCTGTTGCGGAAGAACCGCATGATGCCCAGGGCCATCACCGCCGCCGGGATCGCCGCCGAGACGGTCATGCCCGCGAACAGGCCCAGGTAGGCGTTGGCCGCCGACAAGAGCATCGACAGGATCACGCCGAAGAAGATAACGCGGATTGTCAATTCCCGTGGTGCGTTGTTGCTGTCACTCATGAAACACCTGTCTCCTAAGACATTTCTTGTTGCTTGTCGTCATGGTTGGCCGCATCTACCCGGCGGATTCGTGGTCTCTATCTTTCAATAGTCTGCTGTACAGTTTCAGTCGCCCCTCCAGGAGCCGCTTGTCGGGGAGGTGCGTCAGGTATTCGGCCACTTTCATTTTGTGCGGCCCGTGGCGAAGGAGCAGCTCCACGTGCTGGCGTCTCGCGGACGTGCACAGAATCAAACCTACGGGTTCATTCTCGCCGGGACGCCAGTCAGGTTCCTTGAGCCAGGAGAGATAGAGATCCATCTGGCCTTTGTCGGATGCCGTGAACGTGCCGATTTTGAGGTCGATGGCCACCAGGCACTTCAAGCCGCGATGATAGAACAGCAGATCCAGGAAGTAGTCGTCCTCATCGACTCGCATGGCGTGCTGCCGCGCGATGGAGCAGAAGTCCGTTCCGAGCTCGGTCAGGAATTGTTCCAGATTGCGAACGATCGAGGCTTCAAGGTCTTTCTCCGAATAGGCCCCTTTGAGCCCGAGGAAGTCGAGCACATAGGGGTCCTTGAAGATATCGTCGTACCGAACGATCTCCGCCGGAGCCGTTTGCCGTTCTTGATCCACCAGTCGAGGGGTATCCTTGGAGATCGCCATCCGCTCGAACAATCCCCGATCGATCTGTCGACGTAACTCACGCACTGGCCAGCGGCACATCGCAGCCTGTTCGAAGTAGAACCTGCGACGAAGCAGATCGCCTTGGCTCAAGAGCAAACGATAGTGAGACCAACCAAGGCGGAAGTGCTCGCGGAAATCGATCAGCAGACGCTCGCAGGATTCTGCAGCCGTCGGCTGCAGAATCCGAGATTCGTTAGACACTGTCGAACGAATTGGATGTTTGCTGGATTCGTTAGACGCTGTCTGACGAATCTTGAAGGCAAGAAAGAACCGCCGCATTTCCTGAAGGTTCACTTTAGAGTAGCCTGCCCCATACTCCTGGATCAGCATGTCCGACAGCTTCTCCAGGAGTTGCTCTCCATACCCTGCCCGCTTCTCATTCTCTTGAATGTCCTGGGTGATGATGCGGCCGATGTTCCAGTAGAGACTCACCATCGCCAGGTTGGCGGTTACCGAGATGTGATTGCGAGCGGCCTCGATCAAATCTCGGATGTCCGTCGCCACCCTGGCGATGGCGAGTGCGGGGTTGCCGCTTCGCACGAGGCGCGTGTTCTTTTCGGTATTGGCTTTCTTCTTTGCAGCCATGACTATTTCACGAACTGCTCCACGAAGTACTTCGCGGTCAGGGGCTCGCCTGTGGCGCGGTCGATCATCTGGTTCCACGAGTAAAGGTCGCCGGCTTCGAAGACCTTCTCTCTCAGGAAATGTCCGACCTTCTCGCGTCCGACGTAGCCGACCTCCTGGCCCTTCTTGGTCTTGAGCACTTTGGTCAGCAGTTCATTGTGCAACTGAGAAGCCAGCAACTCGCCGAGCATGTAGTTGTGGTAATAGCACGGGGCGGCCGCGAAGTGGATCTTCGCCGCCCAGTCCGGGCTGTTTCGGTCCGGCGGACGGTTCACGAGCTGATACTTTTCGACGATGTCCCACCAGAGCCTGTTGAGGTCCTGATCGGGATTGGCGTAGTGCTCCTTCTCGAAGGAGTACATGACCATGTCCCAGCGGGCGAAGATCAGTTGCTTGAGCTGCATGTACTTGCCGCTGACCTTTTCGATCTCGGCTCGCTGAGCGTCGGAGAGGCCGAGCATCTCTTGCATCCAGGCGGGATTGCGGCTCAGTCGGCCGAAGAACATCGCGATGGCCTCGGTCGTGAACGGGTGGGCCGGCGAGCGGAGCAGGTACGGCGAATCGAAATCGAGGTACTTGTCGTACACGCCGTGGCCCAGCTCGTGCAGGGTCGTTTCCATCCAGGTCTCGTTGCTCTGGATGTTGCACAGGATTCGCACGTCGCCCTCGCGGTCGATGTGGGTGCAGAAGGCGTGCGGGTTCTTGCCCTCTTTCTCGTACAAGTCGCTGTGGGCCAGGATCTGCTCGACGGGCAGGCCGAGACCCTTGTAGAACTGCGCCGCCAGTTGCTCGATGTTCTTGCCCTGATAGTAGACGTCGAGATCCAGGTCGTAGACCATCGGCGTCTCCTGGAAGAATGGGTCATGGTAGTGCCAGGGCATGAGCTTGTCGGGCGAGACGCCGGACTGCTTGGCGAGGAGTTGGTCGATTTCGCCCTTGACCTTGCGGAACGGCTCATTCGTCAACTCGTACAGCTCGGCGAAGATCTTGTCCAGTTCCTTTACGTCCTGCTCGCCGGTGGCCAGGGCCATCGTGTGATAGTTGTTGAAACCCAGCTTGCGAGCCGCCTGGTTGCGGAGCTTGACGAGCCGGATGATGTCGTCGGCGACCGCGCCGCCCACCTGCTTGCTGGCCAGCCACGTTTGTTGCCGTTTGGCGGAGTCCGTCTCGGTCTTGAGAATCTGCTTGATCTCGTTGTCGGTGACCTTGCGGCCGTCGATCGTGCCGCGGAAGGTGCTGAAGTTCTTCTCGATCTCGGTGCCCAGCTCGACGATCTGCTTGAGCAGCTCCGGCTCGATCTGATTGGCGAGATAGCTGTTGTACAGGACGGTCAGTTGCCGGGCCAGGAGCTTGTCCTTGATCTGTCCGGAGTCCTTCAACTCCCGGAGATACGCGAAATCGTTCGCGTCGCTGTAGATCTTGCGGATCTGCAGCGTCAACGCGCTGGAGCGGTCGTAGGCGTTCGGGTCGCCGGTCACCGCGGCATCCCACCAGGCCAGATTCGCCTGTTTCTCCAAGGGCTTGATCTTCTCGACGTGTTTAGCAATGAAGTCCTTCAAGGCATTCTCCTTCACATTCGCCGCATACCCGCGAGGCGCGACAATTGCCGCCGCCATCGCCGCCACAATCATCAGGTTCTTCATAATCGTTGCTCTCCGTGAGTTCAATAACCCTATTCACGGACGGATGCATCCGTCCGTGTCGCCCATGCTCCGACCGTTCACGGTATGGTGTTCTCTTCGTTCGCCCGGCGATCTAGTTCGCGTTGGCCGAACGATTCGGATACGCCGGCTTCTTCGGCCGTTTCGGCGGATCTTTTTCCAACAACTGCAGAGCGACGCTGACCGCGGTTTCGAGTTGCGGGTCGCGTCCGGCCGCCAGCTCGTGCGGGGCGTTCTCGACCTCGTAGTCCGGATCGACGCCGTAGCCCTCGACGGCCCAGCCGTCTTCCTCGTACATGCCGAACGTGGGCGCGGTCACCGAGCCGCCGTCGACGAGGCTCGGATTGCCGCTGATGCCGACCAGGCCGCCCCAGGTCCGCGTGCCCACGAGCGGTCCGAGGCCCGCCTCGCGGAAGTAGTACGGGAAGGCGTCGCCGCCGGAGCCGGACCAGCCGTTCATGATCATGACCTTGGGTCCGCAATGACTCAGTTCCGGCGTCGTCCAATCGCGGTGGTCGCGCCGGGCCCAGTAATTGTAGGTCGGCCGGCGCAGCAATTCGATGAAGCGGTCGGGGATTTGCCCGCCGCTGTTGAATCGCTCGTCGATGACCAACGCCTCCTTGTCGAACTGCGATCCGAACTGGCGGACCAGTTCGTTCTGACCGTTCTGGCTGGTGTCAGGCACGTAGACATAGCCCACGCGACCCTGTGTCGCTTCTTCGACCTTGCGGCGATTGCTCTCGATCCAGGCGAGGTTGCGGAGTCGGAACTCGCTCGACATCGGCTGGACCAGGACGTCATTGGCGTCATTGGCGTCCGGGGTGCGGCTGAAGGTCAACTGCACGACCTCGCCCGCCAGACCCTGGAACGCGGCCCAGGGGTCCAGAGACGTGTCCACCGGTCGGCCGTTGACCGCGAGCAGGTAATCGCCGTCATTGACCTTCAGGCCCGGCGCCCGCAGCGGAGAACGCGTCTCGGCATCCCACTTGGCGCCCTCGTAGATCTTGCCGATCCGGTAGAGGTTGTTCTTCCGATCGAGCTCGAAGTCGCAGCCGAGCAGGCCGACCGAGAGACTGTCCGGGTGCTCCATGTCGCCGCCGCTGACGTAGGTGTGCGAGCAGTTCAGCTCGGCGATCATCTCGCCGATGACGTAGTTGAGGTCGGCGCGGTCCACGATGTACGGCAGCAGGGCGGAGTACCGCAATTTCATCGCCTCCCAGTTCACGCCGTGCATCGCGGGATCGTAGAAGAAGTCCCGCTCAATCCGCCAGGCTTCCGTGAAGATCTGCCGCCACTCCTCCTGCGGATCGATCCAAGCCTTGAGGTCGCCTGAGGCGATGCGGCCGTCGCCGACCTTCTTGTTCTCGCCGATGTCGATGATGCCGTAGGTACCGCCGCTGCGGTAGAGAATCTTCTTGCCGTTCGGCGAGACCGTGTAGCCGTCGATCCCGTCGATGACGGTCTTCTCC
>CALMMH010000997.1 GCA_937868145.1 uncultured Phycisphaerales bacterium | reverse complement strand
GACGTAGAGGATCTGCCCCGTGATGAAACGGCTGCCGAGCAGAAACAACATCGCTTCGGCAATGTCCTTCGCATCTCCATGGCGATTCAGTGGATTGGCGTGGGCAAATCTGTTCAAGTAGCTCTCATCCTCACCCACGGGCGGCAGAATCAACCCGGGCGCAATCGCGTTGACCGCGATCTTCGGCGCCAGCTCCAGGGCCAGCATCCGCGTCAGCGAGGCGAGCACGCGCTTGCTGATGTGATACGACGCGTGTTCCTTGTCGTAAACGGCGATCCGCGTATCGAGCAGATTGACGATATGTCCTTGCCGTCCCTGGCGGGCCATCTCCCTCGCCAGCGTCAGAGGCGCCAGAGCGTGGACGCGAAAATTCAGCAGAATGGACTCTTCCGTCGCATCCCACAGAGTGTCGCGTTCATAGAGCGAGGCGTTGTTGACGAGAATGTCGATCGGACCGGCCTGCTTGACGGCATCTTGAAACAGCGTCGCCGCCGAAGACGTATCCGCCAGATCCGCCTGAACAGACCAGGCAGAGCCCCCCAAATGACGAATCTCGTCGCATAATGCGGCGGCCTCGGCCTCGGAACGGTTGTGATGGGCCACGACTCGCGCACCGTGTTCGGCTAGAGCCAGCGTCATGGCCCTGCCCAGCCGTTTGGCCGCTCCGGTCACCAGAGCCGTCTTGCCCGCCAGAGAGACATCCGAATTCGCCATGGAACCGTCCGACTTTCCTACCACTCGACGCCCACCAGCCAGTTGGCCGAAAAGATCGCGAGGTCCCGCACATCCACGTTGCCGGTCCCGTCAAGATCCGCGCCCTCGCACGAATAATTCAGCACGCCGCAGTCCGCGTGACGCCACCCGGCGGCGAACCAGACGAAATCGGTGAAGTTCACGCCATCCGGGCATCGAAGATCCCCGGGAGGAATCTGCCACAGGAGGATCGGGTAGGCGCGTCCTTCGCAGATCGTCCACATGCCGCCGAAGTCAAAGTTCACAGACAGGTACGTATCGATGGACTTCATCTCCGCGGTCGATTTGCCCGTGCCGCCCGCGCTGGTCGTCTGCCCACTCGTCTCCCTATCCCAGACGGAACTGTGCACGTCAGCCAGCGCGTACTGATGTGCGACCAGTCCGCCGACCGATTGTTCGCCGGTGACCTTCCCGGCCGAATAGCACCAGGCGACCACTCCCCCGACGTGACCGATCAGCCCGCCGACGCCGGTGTCCCCGTCCACCGGACCGACGGCGTAGCAGTAATCCACAATGCTGGTCCCCTTGGAGGTGCCTCCGACAAGACCGCCCACCGCCTCACGACCGACGACCGAGGCTTTCGAGTAGGAGCGAGTCACCCTGCCGCCGCCAACGCGGCCGACCAGTCCCCCGGCGTATCGAACGCCCGAGACGTTGCCGCTCGACCAGGAGGCGTAAAGCGTGCCATCGACCACGCCGACTAGAGCGCCGGCGCCCTCGTTGCCTGACACCGTGACCTGGACGGCCGAACAATCGCTCACGGCCCCTTTCTCCAGATACCCGATCAACGCGCCCACGCCGACCCCGTTGGCCGACAGCTTGGCGCCGGCCACGCGCAGATTCACGATCTGTCCCGTCACATACTGGAAGAGACCGACATACTGCGACTCCATGTCCCTGTACTGAAATCCTCGGATCGTCTTGCCGTTCCCATCGAATCTGCCGGAGAAGGGCTGATTCTCGCTCCAGCCCGCCACAACCCAACGGCCGATCGGATCGAAGTTCGTCTGATCATATCCCGACAGATCGATGTCGTTTGTCAGCTTGAAACGCCTGTCCCAGTCCGCCGGAGTTTCGCCGATCGCGGCGAATTGCTCCGCAGTCTGGATCAGAAAGGGATCGTCCGCCGTTCCGCTGCCCCCGCCGTACGTGCCCGCGGTCACAAGCGCCGGACACCATGTCAGGAGGACCAACAGGCCGGCAAACATGCACATACACGACGAATCACGTGATCTCACGAAACGATTCATCTGAATCCTCCTTCAAAAAGCAGACCGAATCACCCGGAACGCAACTCTATCATAGCAAATCCTTCAGTCCTCTGTCGAGAACGTTATAATAGCAACATGACTGAGCAGAGAACGGTACCGACGGAAGGCATCTTCGCCGTTTACAAGGACGAGGGGATGACCTCGCACGATGTGATCGATGTGGTTCGCAGGGTCACGCGGGAGAAACGCGTGGGCCACGCCGGAACGCTCGACCCTTGCGCCAAGGGCGTCCTGGTCGTCGCCGTGGGCCGGGCCGCGACGAAAAGGCTGGGCGAGATCACCGGAAGCGAGAAGGAATACATCACGCGGGTCAGGCTGGGTTGGACGAGCGTCACCGACGACCGGGAAGGCGAAAAGACCCAAGTCGAAGTCCGGGAAATCCCCGGCGAGGACCGGATTCGCACGGTCTTGGCGAGCTTCGTGGGGGTCCTCAACCAGCGTCCGCCCATTTTCTCCGCCCTCAAGGTCGGCGGACGGGCCGCGTACAAGCTGGCCCGCGCCAAGAAACAGATCGAACTGTCCGAACGGCAGGTCGAAGCCAAGGAGATCGAGCTGATTCGGTACGAATGGCCCTGTGTGGACGTCCGGCTGGTCACCGGCTCGGGATTCTACGTGCGGTCCTTCGCTCGGGACCTGGGAGAAGCATTGGGCACGGGCGGATACGTAGAACAACTGGAGCGAACCCGCGTGGGCGTCTTCACCAAGGAACAGGCCCTTCGGATCTCCGATCTGCGTCGTGCCCCCGGCAACACCTAATGCAACCTCGCCCAAAGGTCCTAGAAGTTCCCAGGACCGCTCTTTCGAAAGATCAGGCGGAAGGTTCCAGGGCCGGCGCTGTGCGACGACACCTCGCCGATTCCGGATGCTGGCGAAGCATCCAGAGGCCCAGGAAGCCGGAGAGCAGATAGCCTGCCGGCGTCAGCCAGAGGATCGGACCTGTTCCCACACGGTCGGCTATGGCCGCCAGAATCAAAAAGACGACCATCGCGATGCCCCAGGTGCCGCCGACGATCAACGCCATCCGCAGGCCCAGGCTCACACCGTAGGCATGCCGCGCCAAGGTGATCGTCAGGATATAGGCGGACATCGCGGAGAAACCGACGCCAAACAGCAGCCAAGGGGCCGCAGAATGCCGAACGAACAGCAGGTACAGCACCGTGAAGGGAAACGACAGGAGAAAGGCCCAGGTCGAGCAGGTCAGGCCGCCTTTGCGATGCGCGATCGCAGCCCAGAGGAATGGACCGACTACTCCCCCCCAACCGAACAGCGCCGTCGAGAAGCCGCCGAACGTCAACCCAAATCCCAGTTCACCCAGGTAGGTCGGCGTCAGTTGCTGGATCACCGTTGTGGACACCGCGGCGGGAAGGCCAATCCCCAGCACCTTCCAGAACGGCAGCGCCCCGGGCTCAGGCTGCGGCCGTCCACCCTCCGCCTGCGGGCCGACGTCTTCGATCGACAGGTGCACCCTGGCCACGACCAAGGCGATGATGGCGCCGATAGGACAGACCACGAGCGGCCAGAGCCCTTTGAGGCCGTAGGAGGAGACCAGGAGGGCTGAGATCATGCCGCCACTGGCGAAACCGAAGAAGCCCGAGGTCATGAACACCGCGGTGCTCAGGGCCGACGGGATCTGGTTAAGCGTGTGGATCGCCCGAAGCCCTTCCGGGTGAGCGACTGCGATCCCCGATCCACTGATGATGCCGAAGACAAAGAGCAGCGCAACTCCGCCGAGCGACTTGGGGGCCAGAAAGATCAGGCAGATGCTCGCGGCCAGGATCAACCCTGCGTGAAGAAACAAAGGAGACGTCTTGTCCGCCCTCATCCGCCCGGTCAAGATCTGCATCCCGTTGGAGGCGAAGGACAGCGCCGCCATGATGAGGCCGGCGGTCGAGAGCGTGATCGCGAACTCAGCGCGAAGCACCGGCACGATCGCAGGCAGCATGTTGCCGAACATGTCCACGAGGAAATGGATGCCCGAGAGGACCACCAACTGTGCCCACTGAACCCGTAGGGATTGCCGATTCATATGTACCCTGTCGCACTCCGAACCGCCCGCTCCGCGGGCGAAAGCGCAACAGCATATCGAATCCGTCCGGAAGTGCAATGGGGTGGGGAGGATTGAAGTTCCAAACGGCGGGACGCGATCTCTCACGCGCGAGACTTCCCGCATCATCCTCGTATGTACGGATTGGCCCGCTTTTCGCGACCGATCGTCGTTCTCATGCCGTGTCCCGGGTAGACCGCCGTTGCGTCCGGCAACGTGAGCAGCTTGGTGCGAATGCTCTCGATCAGTTGACGCTCATCGCCGCCTTCGAAGTCCGACCGTCCGATCGAACCGGCAAAGAGGGTGTCTCCGACGAAGACCAGTCCTTCCTGTGATGCGTAGAAGCAAATGCCGCCGGGGCTGTGACCGGGGGTATGAAGGACCTTCAGCTTGATCCCGGCCAACTCGACGGGGTCGCCGTCCTCCAGGAGGACATCGGCAGGCTCGCCCGCAAACAGTTTGCCGAGATAGACCGACAAGTTCGCCTGCGGATCCGTCAGCATGGGGGCGTCCAACCTGTGGATGTACACCCGCATCCCGGGATAGTCCTGCCGCAGGGCGGCGGTGCCGACGATGTGGTCCGCGTGGCCGTGCGTCAGGATCGTGGCGACCGGATTGAGATGCTGACTCCCAAGCAGATCGATCAACTCCTCGGGGTCCGCGCCTGGATCGACGACCAGGC
>CALMMH010000996.1 GCA_937868145.1 uncultured Phycisphaerales bacterium | reverse complement strand
GACGGCTGGGTGAAACTGCGCCCGCAGGATGATCCGATCGCCAGGAACTTCTCGAATCGTTTGCCGGCCCTGTGGCGTGCGGACAAGCCTGGGGCGACGCTGAGCTTCACGTTCCACGGCCGCGCTGCGGCGATCTACGACCTGCTCGGTCCCGACGGAGGCGAACTGGAAGTGATCGTCGACGGACAACCGGCCAGACCGGTACGGCGATTCGACGCCTACTGCACCTACCACCGCCTGGGCACGACGGCCCTGTTGTCGGAGACGGAGGCCGCCGACCACACGGTGACCGTTCGACTGACCGCGAACCGATTTGACAAAGCGGAGATCCTCAGTCGCAACCAGAACAAGATCGACAATCCGGCTCGCTATGAACCGCTGCGGTGGTACGCCGGCGCTCTGCTGATCGATGGAGAACTGAAATCCTCGGCGGCCCAAAGTCCGGACTACCCCAAACGCCTCGCTCGGGCGGAGAGCTTCCTCGGCATCCACTTTGATTTCCACGCCGGCGCCGACTGCAACGCCATCGGCAAGAACACCTCCCGCGAGATGATCGAGAACGTCATCACACAGGTCCGGCCCGACTACATCCAAATCGACTGCAAGGGCCACCCCGGCCTTTCCAGCTATCCTACGAACGTGGGCAACCGCGCGCCGGGCTTCGTCGGAGATCCGTTGCGACTGTGGCGGCAAGTGACAGCCGAGCAGGGCGTTTCGCTCTACATGCACTACTCCGGCGTGTGGGACTCCGAGGCCATCCGACAGCATCCCGAATGGGGCGTCGTCAACGCGGACGGCAAGACGAACGGCAACGCCACCTCGCGTTTCAGCCCGTACGCGGACAGTCTGCTCATCCCGCAACTTCGTGAACTGGCGGGCGACTACGGCGTGGACGGCGTCTGGGTCGACGGCGAGTGCTGGGCCTCTGCGCCGGACTACAGCGACGCGGCGTTGAAGGTGTTCCGCGAGACGACGGGCATCACCGACGTCCCGCGAAAACCGGGCGACCCGCACTGGTTCGAGTTTCTCCAGTTCCATCGGGAAGCGTTCCGAGAGTATCTGCGTTACTACATCGCAGAGGTGAAGCGGACGAACCCGGACTTCCAGATCTGCAGCAACTGGGCGTTCACCGACCACATGCCCGAGCCGGTCAGCGCGCCGGTGGATTTCCTCTCCGGCGATTACTCCCCGGACGACAGCGTCAATTCGGCCCGCCTCTCGGGACGATATCTGACGCGGCAGGGCGTTCCCTGGGACCTGATGGCATGGAGTTTCTCTCGCAACAAGACCGCGGACGGACGGGACCAGAAGACCGCGGTGCAACTGCAACGCGAGGCGGCGATCGTCATCGCGCTGGGCGGCGGCTTCCAGGCGTATATCACGCAGAAGCGGGATGGCTCCATCCGCGAGGAACGGGTCCCGGTGATGGCCGAGGCGGCGAAGTTCTGCCGGGCTCGGCAGGCCCTCTGCCATCATGCAGTGCAGGTCCCGCAAGTGGCGGTCCTGTTCTCCACAGCCGCCCACTACCGCAACATCAATGGGCTCTTCTCGCGGGACCTCGCCAGAATCAACGGCGTGCTTCAGGCTCTGCTGGAGAGTCAGTATTCCGTCGAAGTCCTGGGCGAGCATCACCTTGCGGGGCGCATGGCCGAGTATCCGCTGATCGTGGTGCCGGAGTGGGAATACCTCGAGCCACAATTCAAGGCGGAACTGATCGCGTACGTTCGAGGGGGCGGCAACCTGCTGTTGGTCGGACCCCGGACCGCGGCGATGTTCCAGAACGAACTCGATGTCGCGCCGGAAGGCGAACCGGTGGCTGCAACGGACTGTCGCCTGGCGTATCAGGGCGACTCAACGGCCGTCACCGGGCAGGTACAGGCGGTGAAGCCGGGGGCTGGAGCCAAACCGTTCGGCGAAGTCCGGAGAGCCGACAAGTCTTCACAACCGGCGGCCTTCGTGCAAGGACTCGGGCGAGGCAGAATCGCGGCGACCTGTTTCACGTTCGGCCAGGGTTATGGGAACACGCGCGACGGCGCGATGCGGAGATTCCTGAACGATCTGTCGCGAGAGCTTTTCCCCAGGCCCATGGTGGAGGTGAAAGGCTCGGGCGACGTGGACGTGGTGGTCAACCGCCAGGCCGGCAAGCTCATGGTAAATCTGGTCAACACCGCCGGACCGCATCAGACCGCACCGGTTGTGGATTCGATCCCGCCCGTCGGGCCGCTCGACGTGACGATCCGCCAGGCGGCCAAACCCGCCAAGATCACGCTGGAACCCGTTGGGACCGCTTTGCCGTTCGAATATCGCGACGGAGAGATCCACCTGACCGTTCCCCGCGTGGAAATCCACGAGATCATCGTGGTGGACAACGGCTGACGCTCGCGTAATCGGTATTCTTCTTCCGGGGTTCTATGATATAATGAGGAGAGTATCATAACACGCCTCGGAAGGAGGTTCTTGGATGGGTGTTGCGAAAAGGCAGTTCGGATACGGCGGGGTCTTGTTGTATCTGTGTTTTCTGGCTCTGTGCCCGGCAGCCCGGGCCGACAGCGTCGTGGTCCTCAACGAGATCATGTACCATCCGGCGGGCAACGCCCCGGAATGGATCGAGTTGTACAACCAAATGGCGATCGACATCGACATGTCGGCCTGGTCCCTCCAGGGCGCCGTGGAGTACAGGTTCCCCGAAGGCACCACCATTAGTGCCGGGTCCTATCTCGTCGTGACCAGCGATCCGGTCGCGCTGATCGCCCAAAGCGGATATGCGGCGCCGGTTCTCGGACCTTTCGAGGGCAAACTCAGCAACAGCGGCGAGACGATTCGACTGGTCACCAACAGCGGCCGATTGCTCAACCGCGTGGAATACGGCGTCGACAGCGACTGGCCGGTCGCGCCGGATGGATCGGGTGTCAGCCTGGCCCGGATCCACCCCATGCAGGGGACGGACGACACGGAGAACTGGACCTGGAGCGACCAGGTCGACGGGACCCCGGGCTGGGTGAACTTCCCCGATTCCGCGCCTTCCGCTCGCCGGTTGCGATTCAACGAGATCGACGCCCCCGGCGGAGCCGGCTTCCGGATCGAGCTGATCTGTCAGGGGACCGATCCCATCTCGCTACAGGACTATCGCCTGGAGATCCAGGGGGAAGCCTCCGCGACATGGGTCCTCCCTTCGGCAACTCTCCAGTCCGGTCAGGTTTGTGTGATCTCCGCCGCAGATTTCGGAGTCGCTCCCAATGAAGGGGACCGCCTCATTCTGTGGCAAGGCGACACGGCCGTATCCGACGCGGTTGTCGTGGGCAGCCGGGCGAAAGGCCGAGATCCCGATGGCTCGGATCTCTGGTGCATCCTGGAGTCAACGACTTTCGGAACGCCGAATCAGGTTGAACTGTGCTCGGACGTCGTCATCAATGAGATTCAGTACCATCCCCTGGCTCTTCCGGCCTCCGACACGCCGGAAGACACTGTGAATCTGGTCCCGGAAACGACCGCGGCGAGGATTCTGGTCCCTCATGACGGTCCGCCGGACCCGGCTTGGACCGGCGGAGCGGAACCCTTCGACGATTTGGACTGGACCCAGGCCACGACCGGCATCGGCTTTGAAATGGGGACCGGATACGAAGCGTACATCCGCGGCGACACCCGTGAGCAGATGTATGGACAGCAGGGGTCGGTCTTCATCCGAATCGCATTCAGCGTCGCCGCTCCCGCCCGGCTGGAGTCCGTCAGTCTGCGGATACAGTATGACGACGGATTCGTCGCTTATCTCAACGGTCGCGAAATCGCCCGGGCCAACGCCCCGGATGTGCTGAGTTGGAACGCTCTGGCCGCGGCATCGCACGATGACGCGGAAGCCGAGCTCTTCCAGGAGTTTCCGATTCCCGGCGGTGTGGAACTGCTCCAGCCGGGACGCAACATCCTGGCCCTCCAGGGCCTGAACGTGTTGACCACGAGCACGGATTTCCTAATCCAGCCCAGGCTCGACGCAGTCCAGAAGCAGGAGTTCGTTGATACGCCGCAGCTTGGAGCGGATTCCCAAACGTGGCTCGAACTGCACAACAAAGGCAGCGAGAGGATCGATCTGTCCGGCTGGCGGCTGGAAAAGGGCATCAACTACGTGATCCCGGACGGAACGACACTGGAGCCCCAGGGGTATCTCGTGATCGCCAAGGATCCCAATTACCTCAGGAGACAGTATCCGGATGTCCCGATCGTCGGGGGTTTCTCCGGCAGGCTCTCCAATTCCGGCGAGAAGGTCGCGTTGGTGGACGCTGCCGGCAACCTTGCGGACCAGGTTCGCTACTTCGACGGCGGCTCCTGGCCGATCTATGCCGACGGCGGCGGATGCAGTCTCGAACTGACGGACGCCCGGGCCGACAACAACGTCGGGCAAGCGTGGGCCGCCAGCGACGAGTCCGCCAAGATCGCGTGGCAGACCTTCTCCTACCGCGGCGTGGCGCAGCAGAGCCCGGTGGGCGACGACAGCCTGTATCGCGAGTTCGTCATGGGGCTCCTGGACGAGGGGGAGATCCTCATCGACGATCTGCGAGTAATCGAGGATCCGGACGGAGCAGCCACGGACCTCCTGCAGAATGGGAGTTTCACCAACGGGACCGCGGCCTGGCGGATCATCGGCAATCACAGTCATTCCTCCGTCGAACCCGATCCCGAGGACGCGAACAATCTGGTCCTGCGGCTGGTTGGGATGGGACCGACGGAGCACATGAGCAATCACGCAGAGACGACCTTCGCC
>CALMMH010000995.1 GCA_937868145.1 uncultured Phycisphaerales bacterium | reverse complement strand
GAAAGACCCTCTTCGGCGCCGTGACGGAGAAAGTCGCCTCCCGCGCCGAGTGCGCAGTCCTCGTTATCCCGCTGAGCTATCAGAAGAAATCGAAGGGCTGACGGCTCAGAATCCTCGAACATACCGATCTGCAAGGTCACTCAGCGGGAAGGACTATGAGATCCTCAAACCCGAAATTGCCTACCCCGATGATGGTAACCGATCCGTAGCCGCTGTCGTATTGACCACCTTGCGATTCAACGTAGTCGCTGCCGTTCTTGTTGTACTCCGCTCCGTAGGTTCCGACGGCGTACAGGGCTCGCTGCACGATGCTCGCCGGGTCGTCTTCGCGGTGCCGGCGAATCAGGCTTTTGGACTTGCCGAGGTAGAACTGCACGCCGAAGAGCGCGTGCTCATAGTCGTTCTCGCCGTCGGCGAACTCCGCGAAAAACGTCAGCCCGTCAATCGGCGTCTGGTACTCCAGCTCGCCCAGGACCAGGCTGTTGTCGAACACATAGACGTAAGTCCCCGAGAGCATCAGATCGTCGAGCGGATAGTACCGTAGGCCGAAACTGCCGTAGAAATCGGTGGGATTGGACTCGATGAAAGGAACCGACTCGTCGTAGTCGATCGTCGCCACGCCCGCTCCCGCAGCCAGCGTGAATCGGTTCAAATAGTACTCCGCCTCTGCCGCGACGAGACCGGCGTCGATGTCGTCCTCCTGGAGAGTCGCGCCGGTGATCCCGAGCAGCCCTTTGTCCCAGTCACGCCAGAACAGGTGGCCGCCCGCCCCGTAGAAGTCGCGATCCGAAACATTCGTGTACAGGCCGTCCGCCTGCAAGCCAAAGTGGTCCGCGATCGGCAGGCTGACGCTGCCGAACCCGTTCTGCCCGCCATCGCCTTCCATGCTCCCGCCGGAGTAGCCGACCTTTCCGTTGAGTTCCGACACAGCTTCTCCCGCCGTCACGATGCTGCTGCAAACCAGCAGAAGGACGGCCGCTCTCGCCGGCCGCTGCCTCTGGCACAGTCCAGTCCGCCGACCGACGCTTCTTCCCTGCCTTCAGAACCAGAAAACAAAACGTCTCGTTCGCCTCCGACAAGCAGTGAATGCGTCACGTAGCATGCGATTCACCGCATCGTCACAGTGACATTATCCCTGATGTGAGGAAAGGATGCAATCGCAAAGAGCGAGAGGGACACCCAACCTGGGTCCACAGAACCAGCCGGACGGTGGTGAAAGAACCGCTATTCCGCCAGGGGCAACAGCTCGATCTTGCGGAACTGCGTGGGGGCGGTCTCGGCCTGGATGGAGATGTAGCCTTCGCCAAGCAGCAGCGGAGCGCCGGCCTTGAGGCGCTTCTGGGCGTCGG
>CALMMH010000994.1 GCA_937868145.1 uncultured Phycisphaerales bacterium | reverse complement strand
GGCCTGATCCTGTGCAACCGGATCCTCGGCTACGTGAACGCGCCGGTGATCGGGCAGCGTCTTGTCGAAGCGGCCTTGGGCGTCACGGTGGACGTGGAAATCTACAAGAGCCGCCGGGATGCTATGGCGGGTGTGCTTCGCGACGCCGGCGTCGAGTTCGCTCTGCCCAGAGGGGCATTCTACTTCTTCCCCAAAGCGCCCGGCAACGTGGACGATCTCGAATTCTGCCGACTGCTTCTGGACGAGCGAATCCTCGCGGTCCCGGGCCGCGGCTTCGGCCTGCCCGGCTACTTCCGCCTGACCTACTGCATGGACGAGGCGATCATCCGCCGGGCCGCTGCGGGCTTCAAGAGAGCCGCCGATCACGCCAGGGCCAAACGATAGCCCGCGTCGAAGCCACGTGCAGAAAGAACGAGTCGGCAGGCTTGCCGTCTGGGGCGATGACGGCAGGGGGGACCTATTCCCGGCTCAGCGCCACGTATAGGCCGTGGACGATCCTGGCGATGTTGTCGTAATCCAGCTTTTCCGGCGTGTCCGTCGGTTTGTGCATGTGTTCGGTACAGCCGTCCTCGGTGATCTCGATGGCTTTGAAGCCGTTGTCCCAAAAGCGCGCGTGATCGTCTCGCCACATCGTTTTGGCCTTGCGGAGCGGATAGGGGAACCGTTCGGCGAGCTGCTTGACGACGGGCTCCGAGTTGGCGTCGGTGACGTAGTTGACCGGGCATGCGTCCGACAGCGGCCCGTTCCACGTGCCGATCGTGTCCACGTTGATCACGCAATCGATCGGCCAGTGACGATCTTTGTACTCGTTCGAGAGATGTCTGCTGCCGACCGTTCCGCGTTCCTCGCAGTTGAAGAAGACGAACTCGACGTTCGTCTGAACAGGACGCTCCTTCACAATCCTCGCCAGTTCGAGCAACGCCGCGACGCCGGAGGCATTGTCGTCGGCGCCGGGGCCATCGGTCGAATCGAAGTGCGCCGTCAACAGGATGATGGGGCGCTCTTTGTCCGAGCCGGCGGACAGGACGTTGTTGAAGGTCCTGTTCGCGGCCTCAAACGCGTCCAGCTTGGGAGCATATCCGCACTTCTCCAATTGCCGGGCGATGTATTCCTCGGCTTTCTTGTTGCCCGGATGGAGAATGTGTCGGCTCTCGAAACCTGCGAGAATCCGGACGTGTTCGTGTAGATTGTCTTTGGAGACCAACGCCAGATTCGGATCGTCCTCGACCGTGGAACGTCCGGGCCTTGACGGAAGCACCACCTCAGGTTTGTCTGACGTCCGCGTCTTCGCGATCAGCGGCACGAGTTGCCCGCCGGTCCATCGATACGTCACTCCCTCGGTGTCTCCGTCGCCGACGATGGTCCCTTCGGGCAACTGTATCTTGAACGCCCCCATGGCCTCGTAGTCCGGATCGAAGTCGATGTTCGTGAGCCTGTAACGCTGCGTGTGATTGCCAAGCTCTCTGTCGCCATCCTTCACGATCCAACTGAGCTTCCCTTGTGTCGTGATGTACCGTCCATCAATCTGCTCGACTCGTTCGATGTCGTATACTGTTGCCCAGTGGGTGAACGGATCGTCGGTGGTGGCTCCGTCGCGATAGAGTTGATTCTGAGTTTTGACGATCTCCCATTTCAGACAATTGCACCCCGCATCCGGCGCGATCCAGGCTCTCACAATCCCATACTTGGTCTTGGCCTCAAGCAGGTACGCATCGTAGCCCAGAATCTGCGCGGCCGATTTGTGCAGGGTCACATCGGACGCCTCTTTCAGCAGCTCGTACACCGAGTGATTCTCGCTTCCAGCGATCCTGCCCACCAGGGGCCCGCCGTACTCGGTGCTCTCGCTCCACTCCTGGCGTATCTTGGCCATCAGGCTGCCTGAGGGCCCATACACCAATCCCGCGGGCGGAACCGTCGGAAACTTCGGGGAGAAGTCGCGATAGAGGTGTGCCAGCCGAGTCCCGTCATACGTATCGGCCACGCGCTCGGACACGACGGACTGTGGGTCGGCCTGTGCAGGATAGAAGGCCCGGCGGCCGATCCATTGCACCTTGTCATGGTCCGCGCAGTGGCGGACGGTGTAGACGAGCCGGCCCTTTTCGGACACGGATTCGCTTTCGAGGTCGTACGCGATCGTCTCGAACTCCCGGTTGCACCGGTTGTAGCCCTCCAGCAGGGCCGCAAGATCAGGTTTCTGCCCGGCCGATCCCAACCGTCCCCCGGCCAGCACGACCAACACACAGACGCTCGCACGGATCTTCATCTCTCGTTCTCCCTTCGCACCAGTCAATCACACAGGGGCCGCGAACAGAGCCAGAT
>CALMMH010000993.1 GCA_937868145.1 uncultured Phycisphaerales bacterium | reverse complement strand
CCCCTCCCCTGCCGGCGGAACATTTTTTTCGCATTTCGCGGGGAGCTGTGTTAACATGACAAGCTGCGGAACGTCTTATTGGCCAGAGTACAGGATTGCAAAGCAGTGTCACTATTCGACCGGGCCATCAAGTACGACCTCCTCTGGAGCTGTGCAGCATCCGAGGCGGTGGAAGAAAGCCAGCGGTGGGTCCTCACCGCCATGCAGCAGTACGGCCACGAATTGGTCACCCTGCTCTGGCGGATCCTGGGCAACGAGCAGGACGTTTGCGACGCGTATCAGACCACGTTCCTGCACCTGGCCCACATCGAAGGCGGCCGCAAGCCCCGCTGGATCAAGGCGTATCTGCTCCGCACCGCCAGCAACACGGCCATCTCGATGCTGCGACAGCGAAACGCGGAACGAAAGAGCCTGTCGAACCTGGCGCCGGCCGACGAAGAAGAGCCGATCACCGAAATCGATTTTGACGCCGGACGTCTGGCCGAGAGCCTCCGATCCCACATCGCCCAACTGCCGGAGCATCTGCGAAACGTGATCATGCTTCGCGACTTCGGCGAGTTGTCCTATTCGGAGGTGGCTCGCATCATGGGCATCTCGACGGGCACCGCCAGGGTGTACCGATGCAAGGCCGTGCAGATGCTGGCGATGTGGGTGACTGAAGAGGAAAAAGAATGAAATCCGTGAAACCTGGGGAGACAACCTGTTTGTGCCGGGGCGATTCACTCTGGAGCTGGAGCAAGAAAATCCGCCGGCACCTGGTGGATTCGGCTCATCGGCGATTCGGCTCCGAAGCGCCATGGGTGCGGCGTCATGCGGCCCGCTGTCCCCACTGTCAGCGGCGGCTCGCGAGTCTGACCAAGGTGGACCTCGCCCTGTCGGTCATCAAATCCCAGCCGCACCGTCTCGACCTGCTGACGCGGGCCAACACCGCGGCAATCCGCATGCTCAGCCATCAACTGCGTCAGACCGAGGCGGCGGACCGGCTCCAGGAGGCCAAGCCTGAGCCGCCCTTCACCGATCGGTACGCCGGACATCACAACGCGATCCTGAACGTGGCCGCATGCCTGGCGATCCTGCTGCTCACCAAGGCCGGCATTTTCGCCTCTCTGGACAGGGCTCGCACCCGAGGCGAGGCGGCCATGAAGCACTATTATGCCGACCGCGCCGGCGAGGATCTCGCCGGCGAAGTCTTCAAGTCCTGAACCTACTCGATCAGCACCGAGATTGTCGGCACATCGCCTTCGAAGAGGATGATGCCGCCGTCGGCCGAGATCGTCGGCCATTCCCCATCGATGATGAAGAGCATGTCCGAGCCGGTCGGATTCGGAGTGACAACCGGATCCGTGGGCTCCTCCACCGCGGGCTCCGACGTGTGGCGGTGATGGTCGTCGTCCTTGAGTTCGTCGATCAGCTCGTCGACCGCGCGGTAGACCAGGAAGGTCGATCCGCCGAACTCCAGGACCGAACCGATCACGCCCTTGTCCTCGAACGCTCCCTTGTAATCCTCCATGTTGGCGATGCCTTTCATCTGAACGGAGTTGCTGACGAACTCCAGGGGCACCAGCAGGACCCAGTCCATCACCCGCTCGGTCCCTTCCTTCTTGCCGGCGATCAGCTGCACGGGGGCCCGGACGATGTTCGTCGCGGCCTGTCCCACATGCTTGAAGAGCTCCAGGATGTCTTCGACCACCAGGCCCACGCATCCGGTGACGTTGTCGAAGTAACCCCAG
>CALMMH010000992.1 GCA_937868145.1 uncultured Phycisphaerales bacterium | reverse complement strand
CCGCGGACGCCGGCTTCTCCCGCAGCGCTCGCAGCCCTTCGGTCGTCGTCGGATAACGCGTCATGTCGATCTCGAAGGCGTCCAGGGCAACCTCGAATTGCGAAATCTGCGTGCGGGCCGCGGTCTTCTTTGCGGTCTGCGACTGCCCCGTAAGCT
Organism: uncultured Phycisphaerales bacterium; assembly: GCA_937868145.1. GTDB lineage: Bacteria > Planctomycetota > Phycisphaerae > Sedimentisphaerales > Anaerobacaceae > PLanc-01. The sequence continues at coordinate 2,459 of CALMMH010000992.1, read as the reverse complement.
TGGGCGTCACGATGGCCGCCAGCGTCGCCAAGATCACCAGCACCAGCATCAGCTCGATCAAAGTGAAGCCGGCATTCCGTCCATTGTGTCGCCCGCGATGAACCCATCTCTTGTTTTGCAGCAATGATTTCATAGTCAGCATCCCAATCCAACAAACCCCAACCGCCTTCGCGTGCCCGGACGAAACGTCCGATAGCTCCCACGGTTCGTCTTGTGTTTCAGCGAATCAATTCCTGTAGGCTAAAGATCGGCAAAATCATGCCAATCACTATGGTCCCAACCACCGCCGCCATGACAAACAGCAGCGCCGGCTCCGCCATCGCCACCAGCATTTTGAGATAGCGGTCCAACTCTTGCTCGTATGCCGTGGCCAGACGGATCAACTCCTTGTCCAATCGGCCGCTTTCCTCCGCGACGGAAACCATCTCGATGACTGACTGCGGAAACAGCTCTTTGCATCTCTCCAAGCTGCGTGCCAGGGGTGTGCCTCGCTGGACGTCGTCGATGGCGCTGTCGACCGTGTCGGCCAGGACCTGGTTGCCGATGGCCTCTTTCGCCACGCGAAGCGCCGCCACCAGAGGCACGCCCGCGCCGACCAGAGTGCCCAGCATGCGACAGAACCGAACCAAGGCGAACCGGGCCACCGCGCGACCCGTCAAGGGAAGCCGCAACATGATCCGCTGCTGAATCCGGCGGCCCTCTTCGCTGCCGGTCATACGCTTGATCCCGAAGATCACCAGAACCACCGCCAGCACCAGAGCGAACCAGTACTGCACCACGGCGTGGCTGGCCGCCACGATCATCTTCGTCAGAGCCGGCAACGACCCGCCGTACTCGGCAAACATCTGGGAGAACTTGGGAATGAAATATGCCAACAGAAACACGAGAATCCCTGTGGCCAGCACGGAAAGGATCACCGGATACAGCATCGCGGAGGTGACCTTGTTCTTAAGCTCCTGCTCCTGGGCTCGGAAGGTGGCGATCTGGTCGAGAACCACATCCAGGAAGCCGCCGGTTTCTCCGGCCCGCACCATGGCCACATACACCGGAGGGAACGCACGGGGGTGTTGCCCGAGAGCGTCGGCCAACGCCATACCGCCGGAGACCTGGTCGTGCACGGTCGCCCAGAGCTTGGAGGCCGCCGGCTTGGCGGCTTCGCGGCTCAGAATGTTCAAGGCCCGACTCAGCGGGATGCCCGCGGCCAGGAGGTTGGCCAACTGGCGGGTGAAGGTTTCGACTTCGCTCTTCGAAACCCGGCCGGAACCGGCCAGCAAACCCTCATGGGGACGATCTTCCTGTCGTTCGACGGAAACCGGGCTCAGACTGAGACCAAAGAGCTGTTCGATGGCCGAGGCCCGGTCCGAAGCCGTGACCTTGTCGGCCACTTGATGGCCCTGTGCATCGATCGCCTTGTAGAGAAAGGTAGCCATCGCTCGTCCTTACTTCTGCACGTCCTGGTCTGCGAAATCTTTCATCGTGAACGTCTCGTCCTTCGTGACGCGCAGAATCTCTTCAATCGTGGTCCGCCCGTCATGCAAGTGCCGGAATCCATCATCGCGAAGGCTTCTCATCCCCTGCGTAACCGCGACTTTGCGAAGGTCCGGAGCCGAAGCGTTCTCTATGACCAGCGACCGGACGTCGTCCGTAATCACCATCATTTCAAAGATGCCGAGCCGGCCTCGATAGCCCGTTCCCTGGCACTGGCGGCAGCCGCGGCCTTTGTAGAGCGTCTCGGGCAGTTTGTCGCCGAACCGCTTCTTGAGAGGAGCCATCTCTTCCGTCGACAGCGGTTCCCTGCAGTGCTTGCAGATCGTACGGACCAGCCGCTGGGCCAACACAGCCTCCAGCGACGACGCCACAAGGTACGGCTCGATTCCCATGTCCACCAGACGCGTCAACGCGCTGGGGGCGTCGTTGGTGTGCAGGGTCGAGAAGACCAGGTGGCCGGTCAACGACGCCTGAATGGCGATTTCCGCCGTCTCGGAGTCACGAATCTCGCCGATCAGAACGACATCGGGATCGTGACGCAAAATGGACCGAAGGCCGCTGGCGAACGTCAGTCCGGCCTTGCGAGAAACCTGAATCTGGTTGATCCCGTGGAGTTGGTACTCGATGGGATCCTCGATCGTGATGATCTTGCGTTGAATATCGTTGATGTGCGACAGGGCCGCATAGAGGGAAGTCGTTTTGCCGCTTCCGGTCGGGCCGGTCACGAGGATAATGCCGTGCGGCCGTTCCAGAACCACCTCCATGATCTTCAGGTCCCGCGGGGACATGCCCAGCTTGTCCATCCCCAGCAGGACGGAGGAGCGGTCCAGCAAACGGAGCACAACCGCCTCGCCGTAGATCATGGGAATCACGGAGACGCGGACATCGATCTCCCGGCCGGAAATGATGATCTTGATTCGACCGTCCTGGGGAACTCGCTTTTCCGCGATGTCCAGCTTGGCCAGAATCTT
>CALMMH010000991.1 GCA_937868145.1 uncultured Phycisphaerales bacterium | reverse complement strand
CGACGTTCTCGGACCCGCGCCCCGCGCCCGTGGCCTTCACGTATTCCGGCGGTTCATCCTGTATTACCACCAAGGTCCTGTCCTGTACCTTGGTGGATACCGCCGTTGCCTTGGGGGGCGGGGCTGCCGGCCGCGCCGGGGGTTTCACTGGCTGTTTGCTTGCAGTTACCATTTCTCAATACTCCTGTCTTCGGTTCATCGATTCAGGTCACGATTTTGTGATGCTGGCCCGCTGGAATGGCGTGACCGATACCATTCCCTCAGGTATTTCTTTCCCGTCCTTGATGCGGCCCTTGACGAACGCCTTCAAGGTGGACGGGTTGATGGCGGCCTTGATCAGACTGCCCAACTTCTGGTCCTTGAGCCACTGGAAGAACTCGTCCGTCTTTCCCGCCGTGATGCGGGCATACAGGTCGGCGGTGAGCGAAACCCTGCCGACGCCCTCCAGCTTGAACGATTCCAGACCCCGGTTCTCCATTTCGGCCGGGATCAATTCAAGGCGCAGCACGTCCAGCCGAGCGTTGATCTCCTTCAACTTATCCTCGGCCGATAGCTTGCGGCCCTGCTGCTCGGCCATTTCGCGCACCATCTTCATCAGGTCCCACTTCTTGTACTCGATGCGCGCGTCCTGCTTGAACTGCTCCGACCGGCCGAGGGCCTCTTCCCCGGATTCCTCGCCGTTGTATTCCGATTTATCGTTCATGATGTCATTACCTCCTGTGCGGTGTTGATCAAGATGGGTGTGTACACGCGGTCGCGATTCGACCAGCGCAGGACTCGGATGGAATCGTACCCCATGGTGCCGAGCATGTTGAATACGGCTGCGGCCACGTACGGGGACCCCGCAATGAGAATGTAGTCAGACGTGGCGCTAAATGCAGTCAGACGGCGCCGTATGTTCGCCATCACGATCCGGTTGTGATCGGAGTCGCGGTGGTTGAACAGATCGTCGTGCGTAAGGAATACGATGTCGCCCCACCGCTCGGCGTCGGTAAAGTCAAACTCCGTCTCTTGCGTAACGTAGACCGTTTTCATCGCTATCGTCTCTGTGTGACCACAGGTGCCAGTATACCACACCCCGTCGTTGGGTGTCCAGTGGGTTCGTTGCTTCAACGGCGAGCAAAGTCATGCTAGTTTTCTCCTGTTTCGGTGCGCGCCGTTGAAGGCGCCTCACCTTGAACGATCACCCTGCACTCGCCGCGGGCGTGCAGGCGGACGGCCTCGGTGTAGGCCTCGAAATCGGCGCGTTTGAAAGAGACGAAGCGCGGCGTGCCGTGACGGCCACCGGTTTCGCGCAGCGTGTACTGCGGGCACGGCGGGAGGATCGAGCCGGCGGAGAGCGCGACCATCGCGGCCGGCATGCACAAGGCTGCGGCGAGCGCGACCCCCGCGAGCGCGACCCCCGCGAGCCGCACCACCGGGCGCATCGTCATGATTTCTTCACCGGAAGCGCGAAAACCGTATCCCCGCGGCCATGTTCTCGGCCTTCTCGCCACGCCTTATCAAGCCAAACCGCAACAGCGCCAACAAGAGCAAGTTTCTGTTTTTCGCTCAACGGTGAAGCAACCTTGCAAATTGTCCGCGCGATCGATTCGGCGGCTTCTGAATAGTCCATGAGAATTTCCGTGTCTTCCCATGCTTCTCCTGGACCATTAGGAGAGTCAGCATCCTTCCCACCAATTTTACGGAACCACGCCACCGGCTCGCCTCTCTGCCGCTCGATCTCGTCTCTGTAGCGCTCGAATCCACCCTTACTCATCATGCGGCCACCATGCGACATAAATGAGTACTTCTCCCACATTTCATCACGTTTGGCTTGGTTCATTTGACTTCCTCCGCGTACTCAATCCGCGCGTCGCGCAGTCCGCGCTCATAGCCGGCTTCCTCGGCGGTGCGTAATTGGCTGGTGTGTCGTCCTTGCATCGCGCACATTGCTCGATGTATGTCGGAGTCTTCATCCATGTAGCGCGCGAGTCGTTCCTCGGCATCGCGAAGCGCCATCAGTAAGCCGCGTTCGGAGCCAAGGCGCACCCGCTCAATGCACCCAGGCTGCTGGTCCATTGACCCGCCGAAGTGGACGCGCGCACCGTCGAGCGTTGTGAACGTCTCGCCACAGTGAAAGCAAGTCCAACCGTGCTTCGGTGTTTTGTACGTCGAGGCATCACGTTTGGCTTGGTTCATTTGTCATTCTCCTTCCAGAAGTTTCGATGCGTCGCGAATACGCTGCCGGACATACGTGGCAACATCCTGTTTCAGTTCCAGTGCCTTCAAGATCGTTATGTCCACCGTCTTTTCAGCCACGATATCGATCCAGATGCCGGATTTCGTCTGCCCGTCCCCGTACGCCCGATCCTCGGCCTGTGCCCGGTCGATCATTTTGAAGGTATTATTGTAAAATATGTTCACTTCGGACGCCATCATGGTGTAGCCCATGCCGCCGGTCGCGGCGTTGCCTACCATCCACTCGTGCTCGCCTGCTTGGAAGGCGTTCACCATCGGCTGCCGGTCCCGCTCGGCGATTCGTCCGTGCAGTTCCCCAAACGAACGCCCCATGTGATTCAGTGCCCACTTCACGGCCTCGATCTCGGGCTGATAGACGCACCAGATGATGCCCTG
>CALMMH010000990.1 GCA_937868145.1 uncultured Phycisphaerales bacterium | reverse complement strand
GAGCCTGTGCGCCAGAGCGCCTTCCAGCGTGTCCGAGACAAGGATCATCGGCCCGACATCGCTCGGCACCTCGGAGGTATACCCCACGTAGGGCGCCAGATCGCGGAAGTACCACGGCAGCGGCCAGTAGTCCTTACCGGGGACTGCGATCTGAAGCCGCCTCTCCGCCGAACGTCCGACGCCCGTCGCGGCGACGTAGTCTCTGACGACATTGACCGCCGCGAAGATCTCTTCCGTCGGATGGGCGTAGACATAGGGGTTGCGACTATCCGAATGGTATACGAAGTTCGCCCGATACGCGAGGAAAGCGAGGTGGGCCGCCGCAGCGACGACCAGCACGGCCACGAGTCCGCGCATCGCCGGATTCCGGGCCCAGGCCCAGAGCGACACGGCGCCGACGCCGGCCAAGAGAATGAGACCGGTCAGAAAGCTCAACAGACACCACGGCGTCTTGTAAGGAATCGCGGAGTACACGACGATCATCGCCGCCGTGTAGATCGCGAGGAACCGCACGAACTTCGAATCGATCGGGCTCTCCCGCGTCTTTTTGACAGCGGAAATCAATCCGACGACCGCCAGCAGGACGATCCAGGCCTCCGTCCAGATCGGCCCGTGGAAGTACCGTGCGTACAAGAGAATCTGTAGATAGTAGTACCATGGGTGAACGTGCGCGGTCTCCTGCCCCCCTGCTCTGCCGAAGTAGACCGCATACGTGCGGTACGAGTCCAGAATCCCGACGGGACGACGCAGAAACACCGAGAACAGCAGTGCCGACACGACGGCCGCCGCCGCGACGCCCAGCAGAACGTGAAGCCAGTTGACACCGGCCAGAATACGCCGCCTTTCGCCCGATTGCGTGAGAATCACAATCATCAGCGCCAGACCCATCGCGCCGAAGGCGATGATCGCAGTCTCCTTCGTGGCGTGCATCAGGCCGGCGAATCCGCCGGCGGCCACCGCCCAGAAGACAGACCTTGTCCGCACATAGCGATACCCGCAGACGATGACGCCCAGCGTGAAACAGGCCAGCAGTATCTCCTGGATGTAGTACCGGCTGTAGTAGACCATCGCGGGCGAGAGAGCCGCCAGAATCGCCGCGATCACCGCTGCGAATCCGAGGCCTCGCGACAGACCTGCCATCAACAGAACCAGCAGCGTGCCGAAGACAACCGGCACGATCCGCAGCGTGACCTCGGTGATTTCGGCGTAGGTGTGGGAACCGCCCAAACGGGCGGCGATCTGCGTGGCGTAATTGAGCGTCGGGCCGTGATACTCGTCGGGGTCGTACTCGTAGACGCCGTCCTGAAGGAGCATGCGGAACTTGTCGGCGTGGACGGCCTCGTCGGTGTGCATCGGCCGCATACGCAAACGTGGCGCTCGGAGGCCAAACGCTCCGAGCGCCACGAGGAAAATCAGACACCAGTATAGCTTGAGCCTCCGGTCGGAGGTCTCATTGAGCCCGCTCATTCAACCGGCTTACCGTAAACATCAACCTCGATGTAGTGGTTCAGGTCGTTGCTCGTGTTGCCGTTGCTGTAGAACCGGACATAGCGGCCCTTCGGGCTGCCCTGCGAGAGCAGGTCGATCAGCTTGCCCTCGTTGGTCTCGGTGTAATGCATGTCCTTGCCGATGCCCTGGCCGGAGGAGTTGTCGATGTCGTTGTTGAAGACCGTTTTGACGTCCGTGATGAAGTCCTTGTCGTTCGAGAGCTGGACGACCACGTCGAAGTACACGCGGGGCTGTTTGTGATAGTGCCAGAGCACGATGGCATTGATCTCGCTCTGCTTCTCGAGGTCGATCGTCACATGCTGCGTGAAGGGTCCCAGCTCGACGTAGCTGCCGTCGGCGGCTTCTTTGTCGCCATCGGTAATCATCTCGATCTCGCCGATGATGGGCTCTTCATCGCTGGCCGAAACCGGTTTGCCCTTGGACAGCAGCACGGTGCCTTCCGGCGCCAGGAACGGCGGCCGGGCATGGCCCAGCGGCTTCTCCAGATTCTCAACCTTCGTTTCCTGCGGCGTGCCGACGAACATCGGCTTGGGGAGCTGGAAATCCAGCGCGACCATCTTGGCGCCGGCGACCGGTGCAGCAGCTTGCGCTGCCGGCGCGGCGGGAGCCGCGGGCTGGGCGGCGGCAGGCGTGACCGTAGCGGGCTGCGTGGTCGTCGGCGAGGGAGGCGTCGTCGGAGCCGGAGGCTGATCCGGCGTCTTCTTCTCGCACCCGAACCCCAAGCACAGCGTCGCCACCAAAGCGGCCAGAAGGACTACTTTCATCATGGAATCCCCGTTTTTCTTCATCTCACTAACCTCAATCACATGAAACCCTTCTACGTTCACTCGACCCTGACGTCTCCGCGTGCGAAGCCGATACAGGTCCCATCCCAAACAACCGGAAGGGCCATCGTACCGGGCTCCACACTATCTGTCAAGTTGCGCCCCTGGCTATTTTGTTACACAGTTCCCCTGTCGCTGCAAAAAAAACAAGGACCCGGTCTTCACCGAGTCCCTGCGTTTGTGCCTGGAGACGAGAGTCTCCGGAGTCAAGTCTACTTGGCTGGAGCGCCCGGCATGGGAATCGCCTTGGGCTGCATGCCGGCCTTGGCCAGCACGAAGTACAACACTGCGCCGACGATGAAGGCCATCAGAGGCGCTGCCGGGATATTGGCGATGCCGACAAGCGGCGCGATGCCAACGACAAAGCCGACGGCCCAGGAAATCCAGCCGGCCATATTCACGCCCTGGCGAGGACCGGCCCATTTCTGCCCGGACAGGTAGTAGTCCACCAACATGGCGCCGCAGATCGGTCCGAACGAAGCGCCGATGACCGTGAAGACGCCTGCCGCATTGCCCGCCCAGCCGGTCACGGCCAGCAGGATACTGACGGCAGCGCCGATGCCCACGGAGATGAACGGGTTGACCTTGGGCAGCACGGTCTTGAAGCTGTTGGCCGCGATGAACGAGGAGAAGCACGCGGACGGAAACGCGGCGATCGCCAGCAGCAGACCCATGATCTTGCCTGCCCCTTCAGAACCCATGATGCGGCCCATGAAAGCGGTGTCGGCAGGGTTCAATGCAGCCTGGCCGCTTTGCCCGAAGGCTCCGGCCGCAATCAGGATGGCGGCTCCACCAGCCACGATAATGGCCACCGCAATACCGATCAGACCGCCCATCTGGACGTCTTTCGCATCGCGACTGGCGGTTCCGAAATCGACGCCGGCGGCCCCTGCCGTGGCGAAGAACCCAACGACAAACGTGATGGACAGC
>CALMMH010000989.1 GCA_937868145.1 uncultured Phycisphaerales bacterium | reverse complement strand
CTATCTCGGCCTCGAGTCGGTCCGGCTGCGGGAGCGCCGGCCTCGCGTCGTCGAGTACAACCACGTGCCGACCGAGGACTGGCGGACGAAGCCGACGCTGTACGAATGACCCGCTCGCAGGAGGCCGGGCGAGCGGGAGTGTTAAGTTTGAAGTGTGAAGTGTGAAGTAAGAGCGGGGTCGTGCGGGTTCTTACTCTCCGGCTTCAAACTTGAAACTTGACACTTCAAACTCCTCAAGATAACGCCTTACGGCGTCACTACAAACGGGGTTCGTCGCGACATGGGTGTGACTGATTCTTCCGGCACGCGGCCGGCTTGTCTTGATGGGCAGAAGAAGGAATGGACTGATCCGGAATCCGCCGCTACGCGGCAGAAGTTTGCCGCATTGGAGCCACCAGCAGTCAGGGTGCTTCGCACCCTCCCAAGCGAGCGATCCGCTCGCGTACCATGTTGGAGGCCCCAAAACGCAGAATGTCCCATGCAAGTCCGTTTCGGGCCTGCTTTCAGCCCGCTGGTGTTTTGGCATCTCGTGAAACGGGCTACGTGAAGCAGGGACAGGGAACGCTTGCCTTCTCCCTCTTCACGCTTCCGCGTCCTTCCCCGCCGGTATCCCCAACGCGATAAACGCATCCCTCGAATTCACCGACCCCCCCCCGGGTCGATCGAACCGCAAGAACGGTTATGCACCCCGCGTGCTTCGCACGCGGGGGATTTCCTTGACAGATTTGCGTCTGGTCCATAGGGTGATGGGCTCGTGAACGAATCCAGGAGGAACCTGTGAACGACCGCATTACCTGTCCAAATTGCAAGACGCAGATCGAGATCACGGAGGTCATCTCCAGTCAACTGAGGGCCAGCATTCGCGACGAGCTCGACGCGGAGATCAACGCCGCCCGCCAAAAGCTCAAGCAGCAGCAGGACGAACTGGCCCAGCAGCAGAAACAGCTCCAGCAGAAGGCCGAGGCGGTGGACGAGCAGGTTCGGACCCGTCTGGGCGAACAGAAGCAGCAGCTCGAACGCAAGATCCGCGAGCAGATGCACGTCGAGATCAAGGACAAGGACGAGCAACTCAACGAGGTCAAGGTGCAGCTCAAGGCCGCCCAGGAGAAGGAACTGGCGGTCCGCAGAAAAGAGCGGGAGGTCGAGCAGCTCAAGGAACAGCTCGATCAGCGAGGGCTGGAACTCGAACAGAACCTACGGAAGAAGATGGAGGCTGAACGCGCCGGCCTGGTTGCGCAGGCGATGGAGAAGGCCAAGGAGGAACTGGGCGTCCAGTTGAAGGACCGCGAGACGGCTCTGGCGGAGTTGCAGGCGAAGGTGCAGCAGGCGACCGCGAAGGAGCTGGCCTTTCTCAAGGAAAAACGCGACCTGGAGGACAAGGTCCGCAACGCCGACTTGGAAGTGGAACGCAGGCTCCAGGAGCAGTTGCAGGCGGTTCGCGAGCAGGCCCTCAAGGAAATGGACGAACAGCACCGGCTCAAGCTCATGGAAAACGAGCAGAAGGTTCAGACGCTTCTCAAGCAGATCGAAGACCTCAGACGCAAGGCCGAACAGGGTTCGCAGCAGACGCAGGGCGAGGTCCTGGAAATCGCCCTCGAAGAGCTGCTCAAGAGCCTCTTTCCGACTGACGCCATCGAGCCGGTGGCCAAGGGGGTTCGCGGGGCCGACGTGGTTCAGCGGGTGTTCGACGACAGCGGCATGGATTGCGGCCTGATTCTTTGGGAATCCAAGCGGACGAGACACTGGTCCAAGGAGTGGCTGCCCAAGCTGCGGGACGATTTGCGGATGGTCGGCGCCTCGCGATCGGTGATCGTCAGCGAGCAGTTGCCCGAGCACGTCCGTCACTTCGGCCAGGCCGACGGCGTCTGGGTCGCGAGCTGGGCCTGCGTCCACCCGGTGGCGATCATGCTTCGCGAGAGCCTGATCGGCGTCGCCAAGAGCCGCCGGGCGCTCGATGGGCAGCATAGCAAGATGGAACTGGTCTACAATTATCTCATCGGCCAGGGCTTCTACAACCGCGTCTCCGGCGTCGTCGAGGCGTTCATGACGATGCGGCAGGAACTGGAGGCCGAAAAACGGGCGCTGAACACCTGTTGGAAGAAGCGGGAGAAGCAGCTCGAACGCGTGCTCCTGAGCACCTCGGGCCTTTACGGCGACCTCCAGGGCATTATCGGCAGCACGCTCCCGGAGATCCAGGGCATGAGTCTCTCGGCCCTCGGCGACGGCCAGCCGGACGGCAAGGCCTTGCCTGAGGGCGACGACGTGAACGCATGATTCGAGCCGCCAGAGAACATGGGAACAAAAAGCAAGTCACGCAGCGATGAAGACCGGCCCAAACCGGTGGCAAAGCCGGCGTTGTGGAAGCGTTTGCTGGCGATGATCGTCAGTCCGATCCTGTTCCTCGTTCTCGTGGAACTCGTGCTCTCGGTGGTGGGCTATGGGTATCCCCGGAACTTCTTTATCCCCTGGACGGTCGACGGCCAGACGCTGCATCTGGTCAATCGTCGATACTGCGAGCATTTCGTTCCCAAGGCTCTGTCGCGGGCTCCCGAGCCCTGCGTTCTGGGGCCGAAGAAGTCTTCGACGATCCGGATCTTTGTGCTGGGCAGCTCGGCCGCATACGGAGATCCGGACCCGGCGTACGGATTTTGCCGGCAACTGGAGGTGCTGCTCAACGAGCACGCGACGGGGACCTCCTTCGAGGTCATCAACGCCGCGGTGACCGCGATGAACTCGCACGTGGCCCGGCGGATCGCGCAGGACTGCGCCAAGGAGAAGCCCGACCTCTTCATCGTGTTCATGGGCAACAACGAGGTGATCGGGCCGTACGGACCACCCACGCTGCCGGCGTCGCTGTATGCGAAGCGATGGTTCATCAACGCCTGCATCACGGCGAAGAAGGAAATCCGCATCGGTCGGCTGCTGACGAACCTCAGCCAGTCGCTCGGCGTTCATGGGCGAGATCAGAGCAAGTGGCAGGGTATGGAGAGCTTTCTGACCAGCCGGATCGCCGCCGACGATCCGAGGTTACAGGACTGCTATCGCCATTTCCGCGACAATCTCAACGACATTCTGTCGACTGCCCAGGGTTGCGGGACCGGGGTTCTTCTGTGCACGGTCCCGATCAACATCCAATCGTGCGCCCCGTTCGGATCGGAGCACAGGGCTGGTCTGACGACGGAAGACCTTGCTCAATGGAATCGGGCCTTTCAGGAAGGCATGGACCTTGAGCGGGCGGGAGACTGCACGAGGGCGCTGGCGGTCTATGAGAAGGCACGCCAAATTGACGATGTCTATGCCGAGCTAGCCTTCTGCATCGGTCGATGCCTCGCGGCTCTCGGCAAGACAGATGAGGCCCGCCGTGCCTTCGTCGAAGCTCGCGATCGCGATGTGCTTCGATTTCGGGCCGACAGCTCCATCCTCCTCGCGATCCGCGAGACGGCGGACATCTGGGCGAAGAAAGATGTGCATCTGCTTGACTTGGATGCGTATCTGGAAGGGCGAACGCCGGATCGCCTGCTGGGCGACGACTTTCTTGTGGACCATGTCCATCTGGATTTGCGTGGCAACTTCCTGGCGGCCTGTGCCGCGATGGAGCAGATCCGCAGGATGCTGCCCAAGGCCGGACTGGCCGAGCCCAAGGCCTCCGAGGAGCAGTTGTTCGATCTGTGCCGCCGGCGACTGCTGTACGACAGCCGCGAGCAATATCGCCTGGCCATGGAGATGTACCGTCGCAAGACGATCCCGCCGTTCTCCGAACAGCTTGACCACGACGCCGAACTGACCGGTCTGCGGGATGAGCTGATTTGCCTCCGCCGGGCGATGGGACCGGTGGACCTCGCGGCTGTTCAAGATGCGGTCCAGCATCGGCCGCTCGATACGCACCTGATCCTCCGTCACGGTCGGGCCTTTGTGGAGACCGGTCGTCCGCGAGAGGCGATCGACGTGTATCGCAAGGCTCTTGACGCGAGGCCCTACGACATACAGCTTCGAACCGCGTTGGCCGAGGTTCTGACCCAGGGCGGCATGGGGGGGGAGGCCGTCAAAGTGCTCACGTCGAAGCAGACGCCGGATCGCTATACGTACAAGGACGCGTTGCTGCTGTTGGGAGCCCGCTGCGCGGAGAGTGGAAATCTTCTTGAGGCTACCGCCATCTATGACGAGCTCGGTCGAATCGACGGCAAGAACCTCGACGTCCTGGTGAATCAGGCCGCGGCCGCGTCGCAGCGGGACGACCTATCTGCTATGAAGCGACACTTGCACAAGGCTCTTGAACTCGATCCCGACTCGGTCCTGGCCGTGACGAACATGGGCAACTATTACGCCAAGCTGAAGCAGCCCGTCGAAGCGAGGATGTGGTTCACGAAGGCTGCGGAACTCGACCCGCACAGCCCCTTTGCGCACGCCGGCATCGGCATCCAGTCGGTCCGGCTCAAGGAATGGGACAGAGCCGTTGAGCATCTCATGCAGGCGGCTGCCCTCAAGCCCGATCTCGTCGAAGCCTACCTCCTCCTGGCGGCGATCGACGATCAGGCCGGCCGGAAGGACGAAGCGAGGAAATACCAGGACCTCGCTGCGTTGTTTCGGCCCTCGTCGCAGCCGTAATCGCTTGAGGCAGAGGTGCATCACGCATGTCGGACTTATCCTGTGGTCTGCACGGGTTGAACTTCCTGTCCGATCCGTCCCTTCACGGCGTTTTCGGCCAAGTCAAGTTCATAGTCGATCTGCAGGCCCAGCCAGAACTGTGGTGAGACAGATGCGGAAAGCAAGACGCGGTGCGCCGAAAGAAAGAGTAGCGTTTATCGCTTTGCGGGTGCCAGCGGAGAGCTTGTCCGGTGTCGCCGCAAGGAGTAGACTATATGCGCCGGCTCGGAGGATAGGGCAACGCTGGCGAGCGACCCGAGCGCCGCGGCCGGTGGTACACTGCGGAGGGGCCCGGTGGAACGCCGGGCCTTTCCCTCGCTCCGTAGGTACCCTCAAAGCGGTAACCGCTCTTCTTCTGCACTGTTTCTCACAACGGCCGGAGCCAGATGTTTCGGAAGCGGACCGGGTTGTTGTGGCCGGACAGGACCAGGGGACGCTTGGGCTCGATCGGCTTGTCGTACTTGGCCAGAATGCGGTGGCCGGTCGGGCCGTAGATCTCCTGGTCGTGGTGGACGAGGACGCCGTTGTGCAGCATCGTGACCCGGGCAGGACTCTCCAACTTCCCGTCCTTGAAGACCGGGGCGAAGAAGATGATGTCGTAAGTCTGCCAGCGGCCCGGCGGAAGGCAGGCGTTCACCTTCGGCGGCGTCTGGGCGTAGACCGAGGCCGCCTGGCCGTCCGGATAGAGCGGCGTCGTGTACGTGTCGAAGACCTGGATCTCGAACAGGCCCATCATCAACACGCCGTTGTTGCCGTGGTCCCAGTCGTCGCCGACCGGCGGGTTCGGGGCCTGCCACTCGAGGTGGAGCTGGCAATCGCCGAAGGACTCCTTCGTCCGCAGGCCGCCTGTGACGGCGACGATCTCGTCGTTGTCGACCTTCCAGTCGGAAGACTCCCACTTCGAGAGGTCCTTGCCGTCGAACAGGACGACCGCATCGGAGGGCGCTCCGCCCGCCTGTCCCGGCTGGACTTTCGGCGGGGCAGGGCGATCCGGATCGTGCACGTGGTATCCGCACCACGGCAGGATGGGCGTATCCTTGTAGCCCACGATTCCCGAGCCGTCCTTGGCCTTGACCAATTCCGCGGCGATCACCGTGGCCGAGTACGCCAGAACGAGAACGGATGCGGCAGAGATGCTTGCGACGACAACGGAACGACGATTCATGGCAGCTCCTTTCACATGTAGGTTCGGCTGACTATACCGCATCGCCGGCGGGGCAACAACCTTTTGCAGGTTCGGGCGTAGTATGGTACGACAGGGGGGCAGGGTACAGACGGTCTATGATGGAGTCCGGATGCAGGCGACGGAACGACGAGTGGGAATGAAGCGGGCCGTGGCCCTGTCGATGGTAGTCTGGTTATCCGCCGTGCTGGGCGGGCAGCCATCGAAGGATGAGGACGCCGTCAGCGTAAGGCGGGTCCCCGGGGCCGGCTACGTCGGCGTCGTTGTCGAGAATCGCCGGGCCTACGACGTGACGGTGACCCTGACGATTCGAGGCCAGAACGTGCACGTCACGCGAATGGTTCCGGAGACTGGTGTGTACGCCGGTCATTCGCAGACCGATGCGGTCAGAGTATCGGCAGCCGACGCTGCGCAGCCATGGAATTGGCGGTATCGGTTCCGCTGGACTAAGGGCAGCGTCGACGCCAGGCACGACGACAAGGTCCTCTATCGTCTCCCGTTTGAAAAGGGCCGCTCCTGCCGGGTCAGCCAGGGGTACAACGGCCGGCTGTCCCATCGCGACGTCAACCAGTACGCGGTGGATTTCGCGATGCCCGAGGGGACGAGGGTCTGTGCGGCCCGGGAGGGCCTCGTGGTTGACCTGAAGGAATCTTCCGACGCCGGCGGGCCGGACAAGAAGCACACAGACGAGTCCAACTACGTCTCGATCGCCCACGCCGACGGCACGATCGGCGAGTACCACCATCTCCAGCTCGACGGGGTCCTCGTCGAGATCGGCGACCGGGTAATGGCGGGCCAACCCATCGCTCTTTCCGGCAACACCGGCTACTCCACGCTCCCTCACCTGCACTTCGGCGTCTACTCTGCCGCCGATGCCGAACATCTGCAGTCCCATCCGATCACCTTCACGACAGCCCAAGGCGTCATCGCCGAGCCGCGGGCCTGGAGGATCTACACCGCCCAGTGATCCGGACCGTCCCGGGGTTGCGTTTACCGCTTTGCGGGGTTCCAGCGGAGACGACAGGACACTGAGCGTCGCCCACCTGTGAACTGGATGACCGTGGGAAACCGCGGGACATTCGGTGGGGCGACAGCGGTAGGGTGTGCTGTGCACACCGTTTTCGTTGTGTTACGCCCGCCAAGGCCTCGCCCGTTTGAGGTCCTTCAGCAGATTGTTGGCGATGATCGCGTTCTCGCGGACCTGGAAGTCGAGCATGCCCACGCAGGCGAAGTCTGCGCCGCCTTCGAATGCGTACTTGAAGCCTTCCGTCGGGTGGATGGCGCCTGCGGCCAGAACCTTGTAGGCGATCCAGGGCTTGGCGCAGGCGGCCATGAACTCGATCGTTCGCTCGGGGTCCATGCACCACATGTTGTCGTGTTCCGGCAGATCGAACGGGCCGTCCTTCTCCTCGGGCGTGGCGGACCAGTACTTGTCGCTGTGCAGCGTCTTCATGTAAAAATCGACGGGGATGCCCGCTTTCTCGCAGGCGATGGGCACCTCGATCGAGTGACACGCGACACCTGCGACCAGGCCGTTCTTCTTTGTGAGCTCGACCACCTTGGCGA
>CALMMH010000988.1 GCA_937868145.1 uncultured Phycisphaerales bacterium | reverse complement strand
CCCGGGACCGACGACATGCCGTGCCGCCGCACCCCGCACCCCCGAACGCCCTCCGGCGTCACGGTTGTCATGCTGGGGACCCTATCTGCTCGACTTTATGCCTTGGTCTGATCGATCCGGCTGGACGGTTGTGCTGGCACACCGTTGCGGCAGCCGGGAAATGAAACACGCCTTGGCGGCATACTGGGACGTGTCAAGATGCCACAACTGATCGCGTTGGATGAATCCGTACTTCGCGAAGATGTCCTTGACTAGCATATTCTTCCCAGTTGGTATGTACTCACCTACAATCATCCGGCATCCCCTGCTCTCGGCCGCCTCCACGATGTGATTCATAACGAAGTTCTCCATACCGCGGTTGAACACGCGGCAGCTCATGAACCACGAATCGATGAACAGCTCCGAGGGGGCCGTCTTCTCAAGAATGACGGCGCTGATGAGGCCATAGTCGCCATACTTGTCCTCGAGTGTGAAAGCCAATGTGACATAGCGATCGGAGTCCGCCATTCCCCTGACCTCGCTCTCCGTGTAGCGCACCGCGCGGGTATTGAACTGGTTGGTTCTGTGCGACAATTGCGCTACCCGCGGTACGGAATAGGAATCAAATGCACTCACCTCCGAGAACATGTTCACGCCTTGGAGAAAATCCTCTTCCTTCGCGAACGATTCTCGCGCCAGCGCTCGTTCCGATTCCTTCTGGTATTGCTCCGTTCGTTTGATATCTTCGGACGAATACGAGGCGGTCTCAAACAGATTCAGAGCGTACAAGTGCTCCAGGTAGTCCGCTGGATCCTTGGGCAGATCGGGTACGGTGATGTGGGGAATATGGTTTCGCACCATATCGCGTTCATAGGGATTGTCGTCCAGGAATACCATAGACTCAAATCCTATGTTCAGGATCTGCTGAATGTGCCTTATATTGTCCGCCTTGTTCTCCCAGTTGACCATGAAGACCACAATGTCCGACAGGCGCAGCGTCATATCCGGATGCTTCTCAAAGGGCTCTCTCGCAACCGGCGCTGTATTCTTGCTACAGATACAGAGAATAATCCCTCGTTGTTGCAGCTTCTTGACCCAATGCTGAAATTCCGTGAATGCCCTGCCGATGCCCAGTCCGCCAATCTGAATATGGTCAAATCCGTCGTCACCGATGACGCCGCCCCATAGCGTATTGTCCAAGTCCAGTATGAGACACTTCAGAATCTGGCCTCGAATGGCAGCGATCATTCTCACCATCGATTCGGCCACCGCGGGCAGCGCGTCAATACTTACTACCATTCCACTGTTGACATAGATGGAGGGAGAAAACAACCGATCGTGCCCTATTTTGTTCTGAATGGTGGAAAGATCGTGGATGAACAGGCCCGCGTTCGCCGCCGCATATTCAGCCAGCAAATAATTCAACTTGCGTTGCTGATAAATGAAGGAAGACGGCACTTTGTTGGCAAAATTCCCGAACACCCGGTCATCTTCTTCCGGATAGTTGAAATAGATCACAGGGGTATTTCGCGTGCTTTGCAGAGCCGCGATCAACCTCTGTATGCGGCGCAGTTGAATGTCAGCAAAACCGGCTCGTTCATGAATCCCGGTGGTGTTATATTTCTGCAGCAGAGCATGACCCGACTCAAAGATCACAACGATCTCCGGTCCAAATGAGTACAGCTCCGAGCCGTGGTCGCAGATCTGCCGATCCACCTGATTGAAATCGGCCTCATAGACCGTGATATCAAGCTGTCGGTCGTATCCTGCACCGCGAATGGCCTGCACCAAGAGCTGCGTAGCCGAGTCCCCCAAGACGGCCAGCTTCACGCGGGCGAAGCCAGTCCGATCTTTCTTCAGGTTTCTTTTCAGTTCCTGGAATGTCATGCCTGTGCCTGTCTCAACGCAATATCCTTATCTGATTCACGTGGAGTGCTCGACTCGTGCCGGAAGATGGCGTACCAGCAGAATCCTATCGTCGCTGAACTGGAAAGCAGCAGAGCCAAGGCGGCTCCATTGGCCCCCACCCGAGGAATGAACCAGACGCACATAGCGACGCTTAGCACGCCGCCTGCCCAAACGCTGATGAAGTACGCCTTTTCCAGCCGTAGCGAGACCAAGAACTGCGAAGCCACCAACCCGACCGAGAACATCACCATGTAGACGCCCAAGATGCGCAACGTCTGGGCCGCAGAGACAAATTCGGGTCGAAAGATCACTCTCATAATCATCGCCGGGAAACAGAGAGCAGCAAAGGCAAGTGGACCTGCCGTAAGCACCATGACAAAGGCATATTTTGCCAGGAATCGATTCCTGTCTTTCCAGGGAATCCCGTCTCGCTGGATTTCGGCGGCCATCGGATTTCCAATACGTGCCACCTGGTACAAGAGCATGGTCGCCAGACTGACCATCTGCCAAGCGGCCGCGTACCCCCCCAGTTCCTCTGCACCTCGATAGTGCTTCAGTACGATCTGATTCAGGCTCCCGAATGAAAGAGTCCCCACGGAGGCAAGCCATATTATCAGGTTGCCTTTGGCCATGTTGACTGCGGCTGCAAAGACCCGGCGCCCGGGTACAGGGAGTTTCATCCTTGACATCGCCCAGCCATGTTGCAGCATGAGGTAGAATACCACAGAGCCCAGGGAAATCATGCCGATCGACAGCAGACCCACCAGGGCGGGCGCCGTCACGACCATCGCCCATATCGCCGCAAAGTACACGCATCGCTGAATGAGATTGTATACCGCATGACGGCTCATTTCGTGCCAGCTGTCATACACAGGCTGCAGATCCATCGACATCATCGCATTGGCCAGGATCACCAGCAGCAAACCCCAGGAGATGTCACTTCCTGCCCCCGCAGCCAGTTTCCACACCACCAGGGCGAACGTCACCAGCGCGAACAACATCCATCGCAGAAGGAGGCTGGCAGTGACAAATTCTCCCACCCGTTCAGGATAGTGAATGAGGTCCCTGACGAGCGTCCGGTCCAGTCCACACCTGATGAAGACGCCCCCGTAAGCGGCAATCGCCAAGCCGTAGGCGAATAGGCCGAAACTCTCTCGACCAAGGGTATTGGCGAGTTTGACTTGGGTTACGAACCCGACACCAGCAATAAAGAAGTTGATGAATACGAGAACCACCAGACTCTGCAGATTTCTCCCTTGCGCGAGGGCCAGACCCCAGAGACACTGCAAGAGGGAAGCCGGAACTGGCGAGATAGCAGCCGTGTCCGATTCTCTTGCGATCCGTTCTGATGAGGATGTCTTGAAGGTGGGAAGCATCGGTACTGGGTTATTCCTGACCGGCTCGGGGCATGCCCTCGCGGCGACACCCATCGGGTGTCGTCATCGTGCGCGCAGACTCCGTCTCCGTCGGTCTCCATGCCTCGTTATGCTTGGAGTCCCGCACGATTCACTTCGGAGAGGCCATTGCCATTGTGCAGGCCTCTGCCATCATGGGAGAACTCTGCGACGCGTCCCTGCTCGAATCACGCCGGCGCGTCAACTCTTTCAACAGATGCCGTGCGGGCGCATATGCCGGCTGCACATTCAGGATGATCATCAACTCCCGACGAGCCTCCGGTATCGAGCCTCTTTCCACGAGCAACTGCGCCAAAGTGAAACGGCAGGATACGTTGCTGTACTCAAGATCCAGCGTCTTGTCGTACATCACAATCGCATCCTCCGTGCGACCCTCCCGATGGTATCGCTCACCCAGCCAGGCAAACTTCCAGGCGGCCGCGTCCGCCTGCCGACACTCAGACTCCAGGAGTTCTGCAATCCGACCTGACACCATCTCCAGCAGCGTGGTATCAGCGCCGCTCTCGCGCAGAATCTGCTCCAAGCGAACCTGTCGCAAGGAGTCATCGCCCGCAAGCGCACAGGCTAGATCCACCCGCCTGTAGACTGTGCCCAGAAGAGTTGCCACTTCCCCGAATAGCCGGTGGTCCAAGGCAACCGCCCGTTCCCATTCCTTGAAGCTCGCATCCACATCCCCTTGTTCGGCTAGCAGCACGCCTGACACAAAGCAAGCGGTAGCATTGCAGGGCGCCAGGCGACGACCTGTCATGATGTGTTTAGCCCCTTCTTCGCTGCCGGGGACAATGAATTGTTCCATTTGTCCCATGAAAGTCCAGGTCGGCCCATGGGTGAGACACAGTCGGATTCCCTGTTTCAACTCCCTTACGATACGATTCGCAAACTCCAGCATTTCCGGGGACGGAAGGATTTCACCCGTGTTGGGGTCCACCTCGCGGCTGATCGCGTGCCAACGGTACACATTCAGCCAATAGCAGTAGGTAATGTTGTCAGGCAGACACTCACAGGCCTGGGCGGCGTGGCTGAGGAGGTAAGTATACTCCTCATCACCGCCCTGCCAGTCGCGATCCGTCAGAGGACGTTCCGCACGCAGGACCTTAGCCCAGTGGGCCTCTGCCCGGCGCGCGGCATCTGCGCCCAGGAGGGCTGGCGTCCAGAGGACACAAACCACGGCGAGACTGGCAAGTCCATACCAGCGCGCTGCCCCGCCGGCCAGGACAACCTCCCCCCGCGGAATCGTGTCCTGACCCATACGGGGAAGCCGAATCAGAAGGGCACAGAAAATAACGGACAAGCAGGCATTCGCGGGCAAGTGTTGTCCGAAATCGCTGAGGCTGTGGACGAGGATGGCCATGAGCCCAAAGCCCAGGCCGTACGCCGCGGAATGAAGGGGAACGTGTGAGGTGCGAATGGCACGGGCGTAGCTGCTCCAGACCAGGATTCCCAGAGCCAAGAGAGCGGCAAGACCTACGAGGCCGGTTTCCTCCACAACCTGAGCATACTCATTCTCCGCATGGCTGGCCACCGACGGGATGGCGGAGCGATCAAACATGGGATAGACAACTTCGTGTGTGCCCAAGCCCGTCCCCAGAAGGGGGAATCGGGTCCAGGCAACCGCGATGTCTTTGACGATCTGCCAGCGACCGCCTTCCGCCTGCCCCAGGTCACGAAGGGTGCCGAGGCGATCGTACACGGCATCAAATCCAATGTACAGAATAGAGACAAAGGCCACTAACGCCAGCAGGGCCATAATCCAGCTCGAACTCCGCATTGTTTTTTTCGCACTCAGGAGGAGTGTGGTGAATCCGCCAGCGATCATCATGCTGATCATCCCTCCACGGCTCAGCGAAACGAAAATGCTGGCGACACCGATAACCACAGCGACTAAGAGCATTCCTTCACGAGAGCCGACATATTCAGCGACGCAGGTCGGGGTTATCGCCCCCCCGGCGAATCGCTGGTGCGCTCGCATCAGAATCAGTCCCAGAGCCGCACCAATGGAAAGATTCATGAATTGTGCAAAATGGCTGTGATTGATGAAGGGGCCCGAGAGCACCGTGTCATGGGGTGTAGGCACAAACCAGTAGATCTTGTGATTTCCCGCAACCGCTTGCAGCAAGGTCTCCAGGGCAACCAGAGCGCCGACAACCATGATGACGCGCAACAGGCGTATGACTTGATCCGGTCTGCGTATTGAGTTGAGCACCACCACAAATACCGCTGTCACGGCCAGCAAAAGACGTAGGCCGTGCTTGGTAGCCTGTGGATAGAAGCTGATGGTCAGGCTTGGAGACGACCCACCTGGAGATCCCAACTCCTCAAGCAGTTCCGATTTCTGAATAAGCGTCTCGGGTGAGATGACACGTAAGAGAGCGACGGGCAAAGGAATCCTCTGCACCGCCACCACCAGAAGGAAGACCAAGATCGGAACATACGCCCAAGTCCATGTCACGCGCACACGGCAGCTGAGAACGCACTTCAGACAGAAGCAAATGGATAGAACAGCCGTCATCGCAATGACGACCTCTTCACTCCACGCTTCCACCGCGCCGAAGGCCAGAGGCATAAACACCAACAGGCCGGCGAGAAGCCACTCCACCACATGATCCAAGCGATCATCGGCCTCCTTCGCGATCCACGTTCCCTGTGCGCCAGACATCACCAGATCTCCTTCATGTCGTATCCACAGGCGGGAACGAGTCGTTCACCTCGGACGACCCGTGAGGGGTTATCCATACACAAGAGGCGGGCCACCGAGTCGCCGAGGTCCGCCGCGATAATGTCGTATGCCGCGGTCATGCGGGGTGGATGGAAATGACAACCGTGTGCATCGGTAGCAACCGTATCCACCCAGCCCACTGCAATAAGACTTAGGGCTGCCCGCTGCGCTGACAGCCCGAAATGTCCCGTGAGGCTCGCGGCAGTCACCTGCAAACTGGTCCCGCAGGACAACCAGCGAGGCACGATGTCTAGACGCCCGAGGAGAGGACGGTTTCTTTCCGGATGGGCAATGATGGGATCCACGCCTTCCGACACAAGTTGCATGAGCAGGGGTTCGACATCTATGAAAACCTCAGCAGGCAGTTCCAGCAGAATATGTCGGCCGGCGTCGGCGAGGGTCAGCACACGCTGGCGTGCCAGGAGTTCACTGATTCTCTCGTCCAGCCGTACTTCCGCCCCGGGGAGTACTGTCAGGTCAATGCCTCGCTCCACAAGTCTTCTGTTCAGCAGCCGCGTGGCCTGAAGAATCCTCTGGGTGGTCGTACAGTCCTCATAGCAGCCGAGTTGATGGGGCGTCGCCACCACGATCCGTACCTTGTCCTCCACCAACCTGGCGCATAGGAGAAGAGCCTCGTCTATGGAGGCGGGGCCATCGTCCAGATCCGGCAGGCAATGACAGTGCATATCCACAAACTGCTGCGCCCCTTGTACGGAAGGTCGCAACGCGGAGACCTTATCGCCACACTCGGGATTGTCGTGTCGCGCGGTGATCATCATATTCTCACAGTCTCTCGAAGTCCTTCTGCGGACGTTCCATCGGCCATCGTGTGAGTGCGGCATGGCTTGCCATGTGTCCCGTTCCCTGAGTCGGCACCATCGCGTCTGCCGTAACGCCCATAGTAATAGCCGTAGCGGTCGCCGGATTTGGGAACGTCATTGACCACGATTCCAAGCATCTGTGCGCCCACGCTCCGCAACGCGATGATCGCACGTTGAGCCACTCGTCTGGTGGATTTCTCCGCCTTCAGCACGAGCAGAGTGACATCGCACAGAGCGCCCAAAATCTGGGCGTCCGTGACCACGGTCACGGGCGGAGCATCGATCAGCACTCGATCGTAGGCTGCGGCTAGATTCTTCAAGAGCAAGGCAAAGCGTGGGCTGTTCAAGACTTCGGTCGGGTGCGAAATGCCACGTCCACAAGTGAGAAGATGCAGTCCTTTCACTTCCGTCGGCTGGATTGCAGCGGCCAGCTTCCTTTTGGCCGCCAGGACATTGCTCAAACAACGCTCACGGTGGTCCAGCCCGAAGATGGCATCCTGCACGGGCTTCCGGAAATCGGCGTCGATGACGAGAGTCTTCTGCCCGGCTTGTGC
>CALMMH010000987.1 GCA_937868145.1 uncultured Phycisphaerales bacterium | reverse complement strand
CGGTCAGCGTCGATTCCCGCGGCCCCTGGTCGATTTCGGTCGTCATGGCCCACTGGCCGATGAGGGCGGCGCCGACCCGCGTGCCGGTGACCGGGATGTCGCCCATCTGGCTCTTGGACACGCCGGTCAGCTTGTCGTCCTGGGTCGTGCCTTCGAAGGTCATCGCCAATTCCCGATCGTTGAACTTGACGGTCCGGTCGAAGGTGAGCTTGCCATTCTCGAATTTGACGTTGGCGATCGTGCTTTCACCCATCTGGCTGGCCCACTTAGCGTCGAGCGCGCCGTCGGGTTTCTGAGAGACGATCAGTTTGGCGGTGACGTCCCGATCGCCGATCGTATAGGCGAGGTCCCACACGCCCACGACCGGAGGCGTCGGCTGGATTCTGGTTCCGGTGGTGGGGAAATCGCCGTTGTCCGTAGAGAGCGCGCCGACGATTTTGCCGTCCTTCAGGGCGCCCGCGTAGTCCATCGTGATCTCGTTGTCTCCCCAGCGGACGGTCCGTGTGAAGGTGAGTTTCTGTCCGTCGAACTTGACGTTGGACACCTCATCCCGGCCCCACTTGGCCGCGAGAGTTCCGTCGGGGTTCTTGGTGATGGACAGCGTGGCGAAACTCACGCGGCCGCCAAACTCCACGCCCATGTCCCAGTTGCCGGTGATGTCCTCGGCGGCGTAGGCCTGCGGCACGCCGACCGCCAACACAAGGGTGAGGATGGCAAGCAGAGACCCGGTCGCACTTCTGTGATTTGTCGCCTGATGCATGACGTATCCTCCTAGAATGATGTAGTCTCGACGGTACCCACGTCCACTGGTCGCGTGACGATTGCCTCCGCAGGCAACGCACCACGTTTTCTCTCGATACCGCCCAACGGCAGTCCATCATAGCTGCGGACCGGAAGATTACAAGAATTTCACGAGGGATTTTTGCCCAAGCCGAGCAGGGTCGCCATCCGAGTCGCCATTTTGCGTCGCCGCTGCCGGAATGCAGAGGGATCGACGGCGTTCACGACGTCATTTTGCGTGTTTGTCGCGGATCTTGCTTTCTGTGCCGGCCAGGAGTCTTTTGACGTTCTCGCGATGGCGGATGATGACCATCATGGGGATGGCGATCGCGGCGATCAAGAGCGGCCAGAGCGCCGAGGCGGTCCAGGCCGGGACGATCAGAATGCCGATCAGCAGGGCGACGGGAAATACCACCGCCCCGCAGATCGAGGCGAGCGAGACGTACCGCCAGATCAGCACGACCGCCACCCACACGAGCAGGGCGATCAGGCCGGGGATGGTGAAGTAGGGCCACAGGCCGAGAGCCACGCCGAAGCTGGTGGCGACGCCTTTGCCGCCTTTGAAGCCCAGCGTCACCGGGAAGACGTGCCCGACGATGGCGGCCGCACCGACGACCAACCACAGAACCATCAGGGCGGGCTTGTCCGGCGTGCCTGCAATCGCTCTGGCGGCGACCATCGGGATGAGTCCCTTGAGCACGTCCAGCACAAAACAGATGTAACCCCACTTGCGGCCGAGAGCCCGGGCCAGGTTCGTGGCGCCGATGTTCCCCGAGCCGATGGTGCGCAGGTCCTTGCCGTGGGCCCGCGCGATGAGGAAGGCGAACGGCACCGAGCCGAGCAGATACGCGATCACGATGAAAACAACGAAAACCCCGTATATCACAGGTGTTTCTTCCTTTCTTCGATTCTCTCATACACGCCAAACAGCTCGTTGGCAACCCGGCGGATGGAAATATTCTCGATGAGCTTGTCCTCGGCGATCGCCCGGGCCGCTCGCTGGATGTTCGCCGCGACGGTAAAATGGCGGATCGCGTCGGCCAAGGCGCGGATGTCGTCGGGCGAATCGACGACGATGCCGTGACGGCCGTTTTTGAAGTGGTCCACGGCCCCGTTGAAGCGGGTCGTGACGACAGGCTTGCCCGCGGCGAGGACTTCAAGAATGAACCGGCTCGACGGATCATAGAAGGTCGGCAGGATTCCCACATCCGCCGCGGCGACGGCGTTCTGGACCTGCTTGAGCGGTCCGAGAAACGCGACGCGATTTCCCACGCCGAGACGCTGAGCCAGTTGTCGGGGACCGTCGGTCTTGCCCGCCCCGACCACCGCCAGACAAGCCGGACTCTCGGTCACCGCCAGGGCCCGAATCAGTCGGTCCAGACCTTTGAGTCGGAAGTTGTGTGCGGCGAATAGGAACACGACAGGATCCTTTTGCGTCGCGTCAGCAATCTGCGATCGAAGCGCTTTCCCTTCGTTTGGATCGACCTGCCTGCCGGTGGCGACGCCATTGAGGGTCAGGACGATGCGCTGCGGATCGGTGCCGTAGTGCGTGCGGAGTTGATCGACGACATAGTGCGACAGGGCTGCGACCAAGGGTCCTGTCGATCCTTGGCAAAGCCGTCGCTCGGCTCGCAGCAACTCCATGCGGCGGCAGTTGGTCCAGGCGGTCAGTCTCTTATAGAGCCGGACTGCCGGATTGGCGTAACTGGCGGCGTTGCGGAGCGCGGACTCGGCATAGGTCCCGCCTCGCGGCTGATAGAGGTCCGTGAAATCCAGAGGCAGGACGCTGTGGACGATGTCGTAGTGCGTCTGTGCGAGATGTCGCTGCAAGGCGGCGCCGAACGCAGCCAGAGTCACCCGCTTGCCGGGGAGATCCTGACACAGCAAGTGGACGTTTGCATTGCCCGGGACGCCTCTGGCGGCCAGCAGATCGACCTCCAAACCCAGGGTGGACAAGGCGTCCGTCACTTCGGAGATGGATCGCTCAGCCCCGCCGAGGGCGACGTCGGCTCGCTCGATGATGATCGCGACTCGCTTGACCATTCAACACCCGCCTTCCGTGCGTTCGAGGAAGGGCGGAACGGCCCCGTGCTTGACGTTGTGACGCGCCATGCTCGCGGTCTTCCGCAAGACCGCCCGGATGAGCGTCTTATCTTCCGGGAGGAGTCTTACGCGGCCGACATAGGCCAGGCAGAACCGCATTCGGTCGGTCCGGGAGAAGTGCCTTGCCGGCGACGAGTAGTGGAGCTGCGCGAGGTCCTTGATTTGGAATCGCCGTTGCAGCAGGGGGCGCGAGGCTCTCGCCAGATCGATCAGGTGGAACTCGCCTGCGTCGGAGCAAAAAATGTGACAGAGGTACAGATCGCGATGCCGTCGGCCAGTTGCGTGAAACCGCTGAATGAACTCCGCGAGCCGGCGGATGAAGTCGCGGCGAGTTCCCAAGACTATGGGTGTCGCCGGATCGCTGAAGCAATCGGGCAACCGGCGTTCCAGCGACTGCGAATTGTGGATCTCCTCGGTCATCAGGAAGCTTCTTCGCTCGAAGAGAGGCCCATATTCTTCACCAAAGGCGACGATGCGGGGCACGCCGACTCCGGCGGCGGCGAGGCTCTCGATGGCCTCTCGCTCCAGCGATGCGAAGGACCTTCGTCGGCCACGGCTGAGCCAGTTGCGAATCTGTCCAAGGATCGGCGGATGGTCGTAGCGCTTCAGGAAGACCTTCACCGGCTCTCGTCGGCCGGCGGGAATCGCCTCGAACTGCACGCGTCGACGGAATCGGCCGATGTTGAGCTTGACGAGGTCCCGGCCCGAATCGAACGCGAACACCGCATCGAGCGAG
Organism: uncultured Phycisphaerales bacterium; assembly: GCA_937868145.1. Classification (GTDB taxonomy): domain Bacteria; phylum Planctomycetota; class Phycisphaerae; order Sedimentisphaerales; family Anaerobacaceae; genus PLanc-01. Next base: position 3,769 of record CALMMH010000987.1, on the reverse strand, counting down.
ATCAGGCCCAGTCGGTCGAACGCCTCCGCGAACTGGCCATCCACGAAGAACGACGGTGTCTCGCAAGGAGAACTCGGCCGGCCTTCGGGATGTGGGGACGTCGACGTGGTCATCGCTCGTTCAGGAAATAGTCCGAAATCACGCCCATGAATCGATTGTACTTGATCGCGTAGTGCGACAGGCTCTGCTCGGAGAACCGCGTGGAGTATTCCGCGTCCTGCTTGCGAAGCGCGGGGGCCGCCTTTTGCCACGCGGCTTCATCCATCTGCAGGATCTCCTCGACCTTGCTGCGATAGAACTCCGCCGTCGGCAGCGTCGAATAAGCGTTGACGAACCAGGGCAGGATCAGGCCGATCTTCTTGAGCAAAAAGTTGTGCTCAGGACCGAACTCCAGGCACGATTCGTCGGTGAAGTTCTTGAGCCGCTCCATCTTCTCTTCGTCGATGAACCCGCCTTCGACGGTGATTTCGTGGGCCCGCGTGCCGGGGAAGGGGAAGAAGTAGGTCCAGCGGAACCGCCCCGGTCGGGCCTGGCCCAGCAGGCGGACCGTGTCGAGCACGTCCTCGCGGCCCTCATGCGGGAAACCGATGATGACGAAGACCGAGCTGTGCATGCCGTGACGCTCGACCGCGGCGATGGCCTCGACGATGTTCTCGTTGGTCATGTGGCGGTTCAGGATCGTCTTGCGGATCTTCGGGCTGCCCGATTCGAGGCCGAACTTCACGATCCGACAGTTCGCCTCCGCGAGACAACCAGCCAACTCGTCGTCGAAGAAACCCACGTGCGCGTTGACGACGAACGGGAGATCGGTGATCTTGCGGTACTCCTTGCAGAACTCCCTCACGTACGGCTTGTCGAACGTGAACAGGTCGTCGTCGAAGATAAACATCCGGATGTTGCGGTAGTTCGTCAGGAGGTGCCGGATCTCCTCGATCATCTGGCCGATGTCGAACCGGCGGATGTAGTGCAGATCCTTGAAGCTGCACTGCAGGTCCTTCCTATAGGATTCGACCATTACGTGGTTGAAACAATAGGTGCACGAGAAGGGACATCCGCGGGACGCCATCAGCCCGACCCAGCCCTGCTTGGCGTCGATCAGCCGCTGGAAGTCCATGCACTCGTAGTCCTTCAGCGGCAGCTTCGCCAATTCCGGCAGGGGGCCGACGGGGTTGATTCGAAAGTTTGAAGTTTGAAGTTTGAAGTTTGAAGCAGGAGGAGCCTCTACCCCATTTGACACCTCGTAGGCGAGGTTGGGGACGTCCGCGACGGATTCACCCCGGGCGAGCCTGTTCACGAATTCGATGAACGCATCCTCGCACTCCCCGCGAAAGACGTAGTCGAAGAGGCCCGTCTTCAAGATCTCCTCGGTGTTCGAGAGGGTGTGGACGCCGCCGATGACGAAGGGAATCCGGAACTCCGGCCGAGCCCATTGGGCGAGCGTTTCCGCATAGGGCCATTGGTTGGTGACGACGGAGAACGCGAGGATATCGGGCTTCTCTCGTGTGATTCTCGCCAGGAACTGCTCCCGGCTTGGGAGCGGCTCCAGCTCCTCGCACAACTGCCAGAATCCGACCTCATGCCCGGCCTGCTTGAGAATCGCGGCCATGTGGGCGACGCCGTAGTTGAAGCCCACCTGCGAATCCGTCGAAGGGTATATGAACAACACTTTCATGTCACTGACCTGCAAAGATGGTTCATCGACGACTCTCGTGGACGTCGTCCGTGTACGCTGAACGGCGGGGTTGCTCCGACGCAGCGAGACTCACGCCCCAACGACAGACGGCCGTTCCTATTGCTTCCTGATTTCCCGGGGGGTCGGGCTGGCAGCCGGCCGCGGTGTGCGGATTTCCTGGACCGCCTGCTTGGGCGGTTCCGGGGTTCGCTGGGCCCGCTCGTGCATGACTCTCGCGACCACCTCGTTGACGTCGACGTGCTGGGAGTCGGTCAGCGTGTTGACGTGCACGATCCGGCAGTCGGTGTCCCCGCAGGCGCTCCACCGGCGGATGAAGTTCTTGTTGTTGCTCCCGGCGAAGATCGTCAGCGTCGGTGTCCGCACGGCCGCTGCGATGTGCTGGCAAGCCGAGTCGTAGCCGATGTACTCGTCGCTGTGGGCGATCAGGGCGGCCATTTCGCCGATCCCGCACGAGAGGGCGACCACGCCGTGCGACAGGACGGACCCTTCCGTCGCGGCCAACGACCTCTGGACGCCCGGGATGCCCTGTTCGTTTATGTCCGCCATCAGCAGGTCGCAGCGTTCCTCTTCGTCGGCTCCGAACCCGCGGTCCAGGACGACGACTGTGCCCGGGACGGCTACGAGGGCCCGGAGGAGCCGTTTCTCGAATTCCAAACCGACGCGTTTTCTGGGATTCTGTCCGACGCCCAGGTTCATCGCGACGATGCGCCGTGCCCCGGCGGCCCGCGACGCGTCGATCCTCGTCTTGGCCGCGGTCATCACCGCCGGCGGGACCCAGATCGTTGGATAAGCGAAGTCCGGCACGCCGAAGACCCCGTTGATCCATTCGTTCGTCCACTCGGCCATGCAGTGCCCGTTGGCTGTCAGCATGTGGTCCCGCGTGTTGAAGAACAGATAGTTGTCCGCGTGCATCATGGGCAGCACGCCGAGCTGGGAGATGCGCGAGTCCGGATCGACCACGAGCACATCTTGCTCGCCCTCGGCGAGTTCCTGATTCAGGATGTCCAGGGTGGCGTGCCAACTGGCGAACCGCTCGAAGAGTCCGCCGCGGCGGGCGTAGCTCAGTTCGCGGATTCGCACGTCGGGGTTGCCTCCGAACAGATCGTCCAGCTTGCGGTTGCCGATGACGACCATGTCCGCCTCGGGGAACAGCCGCCGCAGCCGCTGAACCATGACGCTCAGGATCGCGACGTCGGCCCCGATGGTCACGCGGGACAGCAGAATGATCCGGCGGGGGGGCTTGGTCCGGTCACGCCGATGCTGGCGGGTGTGCGTGGCGATCGCACGCCGGAGCAGTTCTTCAGGCGACACGACGCCGAAATCAGTGAGTCTGGCGTCGAGGCTCTTTCCCGCCGGGACGGTCCGACAATAGGAGACCACCTGGCACATGACCCGGCTGTACACCTCGACCGGCAGGTCCTCGAAGTCGTCGCAGAGCTTCTCGACGACGATTTCGAACAGCGCCGAGGACGCGATGTCGCTCATTTCTGCCTTGGAATGGAACGTCGCCATCTGGCAGAGCAGGTCGATGTACTCGGCCACATACAGGCCGCTCTGGAAATGCTTGTCGATGAACGAAAAGGCGATCTGTCGGGCGAGGAGATTCAGTTCCTCCGGATCGGCCTTGCCGTCTCTGAGCTTATGCCATCGTTTTCGATAAATCGCAGGATCCATACTACCTATCTGTCTTCAAAAGCCGTTCGGCGGTCGCCAGGACCTCCGCCGGCCGGATCTCTCTCATGCACTCATGCTGCCGGGGGCAGACCTTCTTGTGACAGGGCGAACACTCCAAGTCCTTACGTACAACCGCCGTATGCTCCAGGTTCGCCGCGGTGTACCGCGGATCGGTCGAACCTATGATCACGATCGTCGGAACGTCGAAGGCCACCGCGTAATGCCGAGGGCCCGTGTCGTTCGTGACGAACAGGTTGCATCGCTTCACGAGCGGTTTGAGCATCTCCAAATCGACCCTGTCGGCCCGCGTGTCGATCAAGTCGACCTGAGCCCTGTCCAGAATAGCCTCTATGATACCTTCTTCGCCCGGTCCTGAGAAGAGAATGATCTTGGCGCCGAACG
>CALMMH010000986.1 GCA_937868145.1 uncultured Phycisphaerales bacterium | reverse complement strand
AACCACCGCAACGAGGATCGCCTGGGTTCGCCATCGCGTGTTCAGCACGATCAGACCGGCGAACAAGTAGCACAAAGCGATTCGCTGCAACACGCCGGGAATCCGGGTCGCGGGCCAATCGAACTCCAGCAGGCCGTTGTAGATCAGGCCTAGCAGAAAGAGCGTCGCCGCCCGGCGCACGACGTGCCAATGAAGCTGTACGGAGCTGTGCCCCTGTTCCTGGCGACGGAGAATCGAAAAGGGCAGCACCGCTCCGACCATGAACACGAACAGCGGGAAGATCAGGTCCTCGAACCGGAATCCCTCCCAGACCACATGGGTCAACTGGACGGCGATAGTCTCCGTGATCGGGTGTTTCCAGACGTGGACGAGGCTTTCGAAGATCGCCCCGCCGCCGATGATCCAGAACATGTCGAAGCCTCGCAACGCATCGATGGACAGCACGCGGGCGCCGCTCGAATCCTTCTGCATTTCCATAGTCGGGCCTCATCCACAACGACCTTGTTTGTCGGCCTCGGGGCACGAGCCTCCCCGGGTTCGAAGGGGATAGACTATCACAAGTTCCCGTCGGTATCAATCTGTTGAACTATTCCGTGGACTCGGGTATCCTGCCGGGCAGTGAAGTCACCATATCATTTGGAAAGGGTCGTTCATGAGAAGCATCACACGTCACGCAGCAATCTTGTTGATTCTGGGGATCGCCTCGGCAGCAGCCTTCGCAGGCGAAGCGGATCCCTTCATCGGCCGCTGGGCCCTGACCATCCCCGGCGGCGGCGCCGGCTGGCTGGGCGTCACCCAGGAAAAGGGGTATCTGGACGCCTGCGTCCTCTGGGGCGGCGGCAGCGTCATCCCGGTCGACAGCGTCTTCACGACCGACAACGACACCCTGTGCGTGATCCGCCTCCAGAAGGTGGAACGCAAGGACGCATCAGGCAACGTCGTCCGCACACAGATGTTCCCGGAAGCCATCATGGCCCGGGTCGACGGCGACGCGCTCCAACTGGTGCAGTACCAGCCGCACCATGACGGCGTCGGCGTCGAAGAACGGCAGTTCACAGGCAAGCGGATTCCGCCCCTGCCGGCCAAGCCGGACCTGTCCAAGGTCAAGTTCGGCGACCCCATCGCCCTCTTCAACGGCAAGAGCCTGGACGGCTGGAAGCTGACCGATCCCGGCGCCAAGAGCGGCTGGTCGGTCGAGGACGGGATCCTCGTCAACAAGCCCATCCAGCCGGAAGGCAAGCACCTCAACTACGGCAATCTCCGCACCGTAGCCGAGTTCGAGGACTTCAATCTCAAGATCGAAGTGAACGTCGCCAAGGGCGAAAACAGCGGCGTCTATCTGCGCGGCATCTACGAGGTCCAGGTGGCCGACACCTACGGCCGCAACGTCGACTCGCACAACATGGGCGGCGTCTACAGCCGGATCACGCCGCGTGTGGCCGCGGAGAAACCGGCCGGCCAGTGGCAGACGATGGACATCACCCTCGTCGATCGGCACGTGACCGTGATCCTCAACGGCCAGAAGATCATCGACAATGAGCCGGTCCTGGGCTGCACGGGCGGCGCACTGACGTCCGACGAGTTCAAGCCCGGCCCGATCTATCTCCAGGGCGACCACACGGGCATCCACTACCGCAGCATCGTTTTGACGCCGGTCGTCAAGTAACCAACGCACATCAGGGAGCATCCCCGGCCTTTTCGGTTCCGGGGATGTTCCCTGATCTTCATCTCCCTCCTCGACAGCTCCCTTCCTTGGCCTTTTCTCCGCCGTCACGATCCCCATGACATCGGACGCCGTCTCATAGTCATCCGTCCCCTGTGAATGGATTGTTGTTCCATGTCTCGAGCCAGGCGGTCACCGCTTCGCCTAGGCTTCAGAGCACCCCAAAATACGCATATCGCTCGATTGACGCCCGATCCGCTCGAAACGATAGTTGGAGCAGAACCAACAGCGATCGAGACGCCGGTCCCGTGACTGTCCGCGGGGAGAGACGGGACCCGACGCCGGGGACTCTTTCAAGGAGACGATACCGATGAACACAAACTTCCTCAAGATCCTGTCTGTCGTGATGCTCGCCCTGAGCGGCGGGCTGTGTTGGGGCGTATCCAGTCCATGGGCGGACAGCGTGGTCTCATTCGATCCGCCCGATGGTTCCTCGCCATCGGCCGCCCTGGGAGAACAGGACGGCCTGTTCGTATCTGTCAACGCGCCGAAAGTGTTGATCCTCGCTTTCGACGACAATCGGGTGTACAACGGCCCGGGGGACGACCTGTGGATCTACGAAGCCACCAACTGTGACGCCGTAGTTGAGGTGCGAGCTCGCGCCTTTGACGGTCCTTGTACCCTCCTGGGAGTCGTCACCAACAGCGGCGGATTCGATCTGGCCGATGCGGGGCTTGACTACGTGGACTTCATCCGATTCGTAGGGCTGGAAAACAGCGGGGAGTGCCCGGGTTACGATCTCGACGCGGTATTAGGCCTGAATTCCATCGACCGAAATCCCGCCTGCTCCATTCCTGCGCCGGCGGCGGTCCTTCTGACCAGTCTAGGTACCCTCGCGGTGACAACGCTTCGGCGTCGAAAAATGCTGTAGCAATCCACTCTGACGATCCGACTGGGACGGGAACGACAAGGAGAGCGCGAGGAGATCGTGCCCTCTTCAGGAGGAGATTCTAGGGAAAACTGTAGCGATGATTAAGCCTGTTATTTCTTGGAGACGAACGGATTGTCCTGAATGTAGAATCGCAACAGCCGCCGGGCCCAACGACCCGCGTAGTCCACGCCGATGCGAGGGCGTTTGACGATGTTGAACCGCTCGGCTCGGACCGGATCGACGATGAAGAAATCGTCGCTGAGCAGGTCGTGGCCGTTCAGACGCCTGTCGATGCGCATCGCCTTGCAGAGCAGGCCGGGACCCTGCGTCCGCTCCTGGATGTTCTTCACCGGCTCGACCGCCCGCAGCAGCACGGCTGAAGCGACCCCCTCCGGCTGCGTCACCACGTTCATGCAGGAATACATCCCATAGATGAGATACACATAGGCATGGCCCGGCGGACCGAACATGACCTCCGTGCGCCGGGTCCGCCCTCGAGCGGAGTGCGCCGCCAGATCGTGCGGGCCGAGATACGCTTCCACCTCCACAATCCGCCCGACCTGCTCGATGCCATCGGATGCGTGCACCAAACGCTTGCCCAGCAGTTCCCGCGCAACCACGATGGGATCGCGGTCGTAGAATCCGCGTTCGAGTCTCTGCCCCCCTGCCGCCGGACGCTCCTCCAAGCTCATCGCGAACCCGCCCCTCGCCCCGGCATGGATGGCCCGACAGGTCCCGAACCGAAACCCGAGGGGGACGACGGCGATTCATCGGGCGAGCCCTCGGAACCGTCATACTCCGAACTGGAGAAATCGCGGCCTTGGACCCCGTTCAAGGACAGACTCATTCCCTGGCCTGCCGTCAATTGCCGGAAGCCGCCGGCCAGGCCGTTGACCGTCGAAGAAATCGTGTCGGTGCAGACCCAAAAGACAAAGACGTGAGCGACCAGCAGCGTCAGCCGGATGAGCGAATGGGAGAACGAACGCGGCCGCAGAAACAGCCGAATGCCGGCATAGAGGGCCAGGCTGAGAGTCACGATCGCCAGCACCGGGCACAACACCATGCACACAAGGAAAACGGCTCCCGGCTCCTGGTTCCAGTCGCTGAAATACTGGCTGCTGTCGAGATACCAGGACACGCCGATGGCGGTCAGGACGAGCACGACCAGCAGCATCGCGTCGAACAGATACCGCACGAACCATTCATCGGAAGAGGCATCATCCACGGACATCGGCCGACCCCTCGGCAATCCAGCTCAGACAACACGATCATTTCCCCAGGAACGATTTTCCTATGAGTATACGCCCCCACGGGCACACGACAAACAGGTATCCCCCCCGACTCAGGAAAAAGATGGTTTCTCCGCAATATGCGGATCGGGATTGCACGTCTGTACTTGGGTCCATAAAATCATGCGTGCGGTACGGTTCGCGGCGTGTGAACCGGCAGGCACAACGCCTGACGCGCCGCAAGAATGGGCTTGCAAGAAAGAGACGATTGGAGGTCTTCGATGGAACGGGCTGCATCGAGCATCGGGATACTCGCCGTGACAATCCTCGCCACCGTAGCCTCGATACCCCATCGTGTCGCAGGCAAAGAGACGGTGATGGCGCCGATGCGCGACGGCGTCAAGCTCGCGACGGACATCCATCTGCCTGAGGGCGAAGGTCCCTGGCCTGCCATCCTCGTGATGACGCCGTACAGCAGGAAGGGTGTGGAGGGATTCGCCGGTGAGACCGCCAAGCGAGGATACGCCCTGGTCGCCCAGGACTTTCGCGGCCGGTTCGATTCCCAAGGCGAAGATTGGCCGGTCTTTCTCTCCCAGGGCTGGGGCGAGCATCAGGACGGATACGACACCGTCGAATGGATCGCCTCGCAGAAATGGTCCAACGGCAAAATCGGCGGATGGGGCATCAGCGCCCCGGGCGTCGCGCTGAACATGACGGCTCCGAGCCGGCCGCCGCACCTGACCTGCTGTTACGTCGGCGTCGCCTTCTCCGACATGTACACGCAGGCCGCCTATCAGGGCGGGGCCTTCCGCAAGGGGCTGCTCGAAGAGTGGCTCACACAATGCAAATTCGCCCCCAAGACCCTCGAACTGATCCGGGCCCATCCGAACTACGACGATTTCTGGAAGGCGCTCGCTCCCGAGCGGGTCGCCTCGCAGGTGAACGTGCCGACGCTGTTCCTGGGCGGCTGGTACGACATCTTCTCGGCCGGCACGCTCAACAGCTTCGCCACGATCAACAAGCAAGGCGGCGAAGGCGCCCGCGGCAAGTGCCGGCTCATCATGGAGCCCTACGGCCACGGCCGCTGCGACGACCTGGTCTTCCCCAACGCCAAGCATCCGGAGACAGCCGACATGTGGAACTGGTTCGACCTCTGGCTCAAGAACGACGGCCAAGGCATCGAACAGATTCCCGCGGTGCAGTACTTCGTGATGGGCGACCCGGCCGACCCCAACACGCAGGGCAACAAGTGGAAGACAGCCGAGGATTGGCCGGTCCCTGCTCACATGGTGCCGGTCTATCTCCATACGGACGCCAAACTCCGGCTGAGGGCGTCCGAGGAGTTGTTTGGGGGGCTCTCCTATACGTACGACCCGAAGAACCCGGTCCCCACCGTGGGCGGAGCCAACCTCACGGGCAGCAAAGGCCCCACGGATCAGCGAAGCATCGAAACGCGGCCGGACGTGCTGCTGTTCAACTCGCCGGTGTTCGACCGGTACATCGAATTCACCGGCTCCGTCAAGGTCAAACTCTGGGCCTCCTCGACTTCGCCGGACACAGACTTCACGGCCAAGCTTACCGACGTCTATCCCGATGGGCGAAGCATGATCGTCCTGGACGGCATTCTCCGAGTCGGCCATCGAAATTCCATGGAGATCAGCGAGCCCCTGGAGTCGGGCAAAATCTACGAATTGGAAATCGACCTGGGCTCCACCAGCTTGGTCGTGGGCCCGGGTCATCGCATGCGACTCGCGATTTCATCGAGCAATTCGCCCCGCTTCGAGCCCAACCCCAATACGGGCAAGCCCGCCGGCGTCGACGACAAGACCGAAGTAGCCACGAACACGATCTACATGAACGCGAGCCACCCGTCGCACATCCTGTTTCCGGTCACCGCCTACTGGCCCCCCGCCGGCGAGACCTCATCAAACCCGAAGTAGAATTCGGAGTTGAGGCAAGCAATGATCAAAAAGGGACAGACCCTGCGCGCACGGAACAAATCGAAAATTATCGATCGTAAATCGTAAATAAAAAAGGGGCAAGGCTCCCGTCTTCCGCCAATGAATCTGCAACAGCCCAAGATTCAGACGAGAGCCTTGCCCCAGCCCAGGCGTCAATGCCCAGGCCTAAGCATAGACCGTGATGCGGCCCCAAAGGGCCGACCTATCAAACGTAGCCCTGCTGCACCATGGCGTCGGCAACCTTGACGAACGCGGCGGCGTTCGCCCCGTTCACGTAGTTGACGAACCCGCCGTCCTTGCCGTACTTCACGCAATTCTCGTGGATCGAGTGCATGATCGTGCGGAGCTGGGCGTCGACGTCCTCGCGAGAGCGACGCATGCAGCCGGCGTTCTGGTTCATTTCCAGGCCGGAGACCGCGACGCCGCCGGCGTTGGCCGCTTTGCCGGGACCGTAGAGGATCTTGGCATCGAGGAAAACTTCGACCGCGTCGGCGTGCGAAGGCATGTTCGCGCCTTCGCTCACGCAGTAGCAACCGTTCTTCACCAGCGTGCGGGCATCCTCTTCTTCGATTTCATTCTGCGTCGCGCTGGGGAACGCCAGATCGCACGGAACGCCCCACGGCCGCTTGCCGGCCAGGTACTGGGCTCCCTTGAACTGGCTGACGTATTCGCTGATCCGTCCGCGACGGACGTTCTTGAGTTCCAGAATCCACGCCAGCTTCTCGGCGTTGATGCCGTCCGGATCGACGATCGTGCCGTTCGAGTCGGACATCGTCACGACCTTGGCGCCGAGCGTGTTGAGCTTCTCGACGGTGTACTGGGCGACGTTGCCGGAACCGGAAACCGTGGCGGTCTTGCCTTTGACGCTCTCGCCGCGGGTGCCCAGCATATCGTTCGCGAAGTACACCGAGCCGTAGCCGGTCGCCTCGGGCCGCAGGTTCGAGCCGCCCCAGTTGATGCTCTTGCCGGTCAGGGCGCCGTCAAAGCGACGGGTGAGCTTGCGGTACTGGCCGAAGAGGAAGCCGATCTCGCGACCGCCGACGCCGATGTCGCCGGCCGGCACATCGATCTCGGAGCCGATATGGCGGAACAGGCAGGACATGAACGACTGGCAGAACCGCATGACTTCATTATCGCTGCGGCCCTTGGGATCGAAGTCGGACCCGCCCTTGCCGCCGCCGAGCAGCAACGTGGTCAGACTGTTCTTGAACACCTGCTCGAAGGCCAGGAACTTCAGCACGCCCAGGTTGACCGAGGGATGGAAGCGAAGGCCGCCCTTGTACGGGCCCAGCAGGCTGCTCATCTGAATGCGGTAGCCGCGGTTGACTTGGACCTGTCCGGCGTCGTCCGCCCAGACGACTCGGAACATGTACACGTTCTCCGGCACGACGAGTCGCTCCAGGACCTTGGCGTCCTGGTAGGCCTTCTTGCTCTGCACGAGGGGCATGACCGATCGCGCCACTTCCCGAACCGCCTGGTGAAACTCGACTTCACCGGGAGCCTGCGCGACGACGCGAGCCATAAAAGCGTCGACTAACGCATCGACGGATGATGTTTCGGCCTTCTTCGACGATTTGCCAGTCATAGGTTCTCCTCAAACTTC
>CALMMH010000985.1 GCA_937868145.1 uncultured Phycisphaerales bacterium | reverse complement strand
CGTCATCCTCATGGACTTCCTGAAGATCTGCGACGCCGTGAAGCGTCTGGGCGTCCGCACCAACGCGGAATCCCCCGCCGACGCCGCCAAGGCCCGCGCCTACGGCGCCCAGGGCATCGGCCTGTTCCGCACCGAGCACATGTTCTACGGCAAAGGAAGCGATGAGCCCCTGTTCGTCCTTCGCAAGATGATCATGTCCAAGACCGCCGAAGAACGCAAGAAGGCCGTCGACGAGCTGTTCCCCTACGTCAAACGCGACATCAAGGGCACGATGGAAGTGATGGACGGTCTCCCGGTCGTCGTCCGTCTGCTCGACCCGCCTCTGCATGAGTTCGTCCCCCAGGACCCGGAGAAGCAGCAGGCTCTGGCCAAGGCGCTGAACATCACCATGGAGGACTTCACCAGCCGCGCCGAAAACCTCCACGAGAGCAACCCCATGATGGGCCACCGCGGCGTGCGTCTGGGCATCACCTATCCCGAGGTCACCGAGATGACGGCCCGCGCCCTCTTCGAAGCGGCCGCCGAGCTGCTCAAGGAAGGCAAGAAGCCCTTCCCCGAGCTGATGATCCCCGTCGTCTGCGACGCCAACGAGATCAAGCAGCAGAAGGAAATCGTCGCCAAGGCCTACAAAGAGACCTGCGCCAAGTTCGGCATCAAGAAGATGAAGCACATGGTCGGCACGATGATCGAAATCCCGAGAGCCGCGCTGCTCTCCGGCCAGATCGCCGAGGTCACCGAATTCTTCAGCTTCGGCACCAACGACCTGACCCAGATGACCTTCGGCTTCAGCCGCGACGATATCGGCGGCTTCCTGCCCGACTATCTCAGCAGCAAGATTCTGGCGAACGACCCGTTCCAGACCATCGACCAGTCCGGCGTCGGCGAGCTGATCAAGTTCAGCGTCGAGCGAGGCCGCAAGGCGAACAAGAACCTGGAAATCGGCATCTGCGGCGAGCAGGGCGGCGAGCCCGCTTCCGTGGCCTTCTGCCACAAGGTCGGCCTGGATTACGTCAGCTGCTCTCCGTTCCGCGTTCCGATCGCTCGGCTCTCGGCGGCCCAGGCGGCGGTCAGCAAGTAAAAAAGTCCTGTTGACACCCGTTCAGGCGATGAAGTAGAATACCAAGGTGCGCCGCTTCTTTCGGCGGCGCACCTTGTTCTTTCAGCCGGCCCCTCCGGCTGATTCGTGGTGGAAGTAGCTCAGTTTGGTTAGAGCATCAGATTGTGGTTCTGAGGGTCGGGGGTTCGAATCCCCTCTTCCACCCTTCTCTCTTTTTCTTGCCCTCCGCGGACGCTCCCTGAACGGATCGCCCGCTTGGATGATGCGCGGATCGCCGAGGACCCGCTGATTTCGAATCGGATTACCGGGTCGGTGAAAAAGAGACGCCTCGAAAGCAAGAAAGATAGAATACGGAGATGTCGCTGGGGATTACCGGGCCAGCAGATCGATCAGGGGTCGGCCTGCGGCGCAGGTGCAATTCACGAGTCTGTGCAGGGCGGGCGACATGGGGGCCTGCCAGAGCCAGGTGAGCAATTGGGAGAGGCTTTCCGCGTGGAGAGACCGCCAGTTCAGCGAGTTGAGTTCGCGAGGCAGGCCGTACTCGGTGGCGTTGGCCAGCAGCAGGGCGACTCCCGCCATGGCGCCGATGGCCATGTTGCTGGGTTCGATTCCGTGCTCGATGGCCAGGGACATGGTGCCGAAGATGCGGTCGTTGAGGCCGAGCTTGCGAACGACGTCGCGACTGGCGCGGGCCACGCTGTCCGCCAGATGCGGGTTCGTGATTCGCACCAGCAGATCCTCAGCGTAGTCTCGGTAGCCAGCCTCGGTGAACAGGCTGTCGCCCAGGGAAGCGTATTTGCGGATCAGAGCGCCGCCCGATTCCCGGATGAATACCTCGCGAGCCACGCGCATCAGGGACTCGTCGGCATGGAGTTCGGGCATCTTCGCGTAGCCTTTGAGCGTGCCGATGAAGCCGAGCAGGGCGTGGATGGCGTTGTGGCCGTAGAGTTTGGCCTCCTCGAAGGGAAGCAGATCGTCCTTTTCGATGAAGACCTCGATGCCCGGCGTGAAATGCGAAATCGTCGTCTTGCTCACGAGGATGTGATTGAACTCCTCGACGAGAAACGCGCGGTCGATGCCCGGAGCGATCGGCGCCAGGCCCCGCTCGGCGATTTCCGCCGGGTCCGTCACGACCTGGCTCATCTTGCCGATTACGGTATTGAGGAATTGGACTCGTGCCGGCAGGGGGACGCCAAGTCGCTTGCCGACGGCTTGCTGGAGGAATTCCGCCGCGTGGTTGTTGTTCTCCGCGGCGTAGACGATCGTTGCATCGGATTTGTGGGCTCGCAGAGTTTCGGCGATCAGGGCCGCAACCGTGCCGGGCTTGTCGGAATCATAGAAGCCCACCGACGGCAGGCAGGTTGTGATTTCCGTGGCTTCGGCCAGGGCCTTGCGGATCTCGGCGTCGCGTGAGGGGTTGAACAATTCGACGTTGTCGATCTGCACCGTTTCGACGCGGTCTCTGCGGGCGACGTTGACGTAGTACGTCCCGTGATTCGCCCGCACGGCGTCCACCAGTCTCTGATCGATTTCGGCGACGACGATCCGCCGGAAGTTGTTGCTCTCGAATGCCTCTTTTGCGAAAAGACCTGCCTGAATCGGCCCGAACCCAAACCCGACAAAAACGTGATCGCCCATGTTACCGGCCTGCTACCTTCAAAAAACGACGAATGTCCTGCTCCTCGGTCAGGACGCTGATCTCCAGATCGTACGTGCGGCTTTTGCCCGGGTCGAGGTGAATGAGCTGCTTGAGCTCGCGGGCCTTGCCCTGGCCGATCGGCGGATTCGTGCCCGGCTCCAGGCCGGTGACGTACTCGCCGGCCGGCCCCCAGTGCTGCCAATTCGCCAGGGAGGGCAGTTGCTTCTTCTTGTATCGGGTGGCCACCGCCAAGCCGAGCTTTTCGTTGTATAGGCCGACAGTGCAGAGGCCGTCGCTGTCCGGCTCGACGTCGATGAAGCCGCAGGCCTCGCCCGTGCCGCGATGGTGCTCCACCGGCCCCTGGCAGGTGCGGAAGTCGTGCTTCTCGTTGAAGATCACGTTGTCCATGTCCAGACCACGGGACTTGCATTCGCCTTTCCAGACGATGCGCGTGCCCTCGTCCACGAGCGGCCAGCCGTAGTTCATGTGATAGAGGATCATGTGCGGCGTGCGGGAGTTGCCGACGTTCGTCACGACGTCGTGGACGCGAATGGTCGGCTCGCCAAGCGTGCCGGAGATGGTCCGCCGCAGTTCCAGGTTGGGCCCGAAGACCCGCGATTCCTTCATCACGGCGGTGATGCTCATGTCCTTCTGGCCTGTTGCGAGGTTGGGCTGGCTGATGGATTCCAGTTGAGCCGCAAGATTGCTGGCCCGGCCGTGGAGACCTCGCTCGCCGAACTGGTCGTTCTCGGGCCCGCCGGCATGGGTGAGCCCGCAGGTGGTCAACAGGCCGCCTGCGAAGGTCCAGAGCCATTCGATGCCTTTGTTGGCGTCCGGCCGGACGGCGGTCACGCCGCCGTGGCTGAGCCAGGCCAAGCTGTGCTGATTGTGGAAGGCGTCGACGATATCCAGCCCGCGGTCGAGCACGACTCGATATCGAAGGCCCGAGCCCGTGTTCACCCAGGCGATCCGCGTGCCTCGTCCCGGCCCATTGTCGAGCACCGAAGTCTCAATCCCGCCGATTTGGGTGTGATTGATCACCTTATCCTGCCACGCGGGTGTTGCTTTCTTTGTTGCCACGTCGATATCCTCCTGTCGCAGATCTCAGTCCAATGCCCGCCGCAACGCGTCCATGCTCTCGAAGCCGCCGGGGGTGCGGAGGACTTGCAGCATTTTGGGGTAAGGCCGGATGTTGCCGTACCGGTCGCCCAGCGGGGCCTTGATGTAGAGCGAGGCGAACAGGTTGCCCGCCTGCACCGCCTGCTGGAAGTCCATTCTGCCCTTGCGAAACGCATCGAGATTGCTGGCGACGTAGGTGATGAGCCCCGCGCGGAAGGAGTCGCCGGCGCCGACGAGATCGACGACCTCGCCCGCCATGAAGCGGGAGGTCACCTTGACCGGGCACTCCGTCCGGCCGTCCGGCAGGATGTGCTTCTCGTAGGCTCCGTCGCTGACGGTGACGCCGAAGAGCTTCGTCCGGTCGTCGTCCTGCCAGAACCGCCTGGTCAGGAATTCGAGAAATTGAATGTTGTACGCGTGCTCGTCCAGGTCATTCCGTGCCGGCTTGCGGCCGAGCGTGTTCTCGATGAGCTTGGCCTCGTCGGACGAGGTGAAGAACAGGTCCAGTTCCGGCAGCAGTGGCGAAAGGAGCTTGTACTCTTTCACCGGCTTGCCTTCGGCGATGAGCCTGTGCGGGTCGCCGGTCAGGGTATGGCTGTCCGCGATGGTCACCGCTCCCTGCTCGCGGCACCATCGGATGAAGTCCGCCAGGTCGTTGCCGCCGTTGGCGTCGCCGCGATCGGAGAGGCCCGAGTACATGTAGTAGACGATCCGAGGCTTCAGTCGCTCCACCGCCGCTCGGAAGACGTCGAAATCAAAATCGTGGTTTGCGTTCGGGAAATAGGCGATGCCGCCGCGGTCGCCGCCGGTGGTGCTGTGGATGAAGGTGGTGCCCGTCGGGAGACTCGGGTGGATGTGGGTCGCGGACATGTCGATCCCGTTGGCGGCCATGGCGTCGTACCAATAGCGGCCCTGGGCGTCGAGGCCGTCATACTTGCCGGCTCCGAGGTTGACGCCGATGGCGACCTTCAGGCCGGTCCTGGCGACCAGCGGGGCGGTGTTGCCGGGCCCGCCTGCGGTGGCGAAACCCTCGTCGATCCACTGCTTGATTTGTTCCTGCGAGTAGCCGGGCATGTCCTTGGTTTTGCACTTGGCCAGGCCCCCCTTGCCCACGAGCGCATCCGTGAAGTCGAAGTCCGGCCGCCGCAAGTCCACCACCGCCGTATTGAGAATCAAAATGTCCACAGCCATCGGTCACCTCTCCAAGGAATCAATGCATCTCGGCTTCACATGTGCCGATTGCCGGGCGATAGAAATTGAACTGCACGTTCGGATGGTCCGCCAGCAGCGACATCGGCACGGCGCTGTCGGGGACCTTCTTGCCGATCATCAGCGTGGTCAACCGCATGCCGAACGGATTGTCATGCGTGCCCGCCTGCCAGATGGACACCTTCTCGGCCTTCCACGTCTCGACCGGTCCGACCGAGATGGCCTGGGTGGGGACGCCGGTGACCACGCCGCCGCCGCTGGTGCGGGCGTTCTGCAGGACCGTCACCGGATGCAGATCGACTACGCGGGTGGTGAGCTTCCGATACTCCTGCGGCGTGGGGGGCTGGTCCTTGTACTTGCCCTCCCGGCGGACAGGATCGTTGAACGCCCAGTGCTTGATGTCGCCCTGGCCGCCTTGCATGACGACGCAGCGGACGCCGGTCCAGCTCTTGACGTATTGCGAGACGTCGGATTTGGGGAAGTGCATATTGCCCTCGGGCATCTTCAGGTCGGCCCGGATGCGGTCGAAGCAGAGTTCGCGGTCCGCGCGGGCGAACGAGAGCGGATGGGTCTCGGGAGCCTCGCGGCCGTTCAGGTACCATTCGTCCATGCCCCAGAAGTGGGCGTTCCGCAGGTTGAGTTCGAGCTCGTTGACGAGCCTGGCGACCAGGGGGAGCTGCTCGGTCGGCCCGATGGGGCCGCAGATGCCGGCAGGGGCGTCCGGCGTCGCCTGTTTCCAGGCGGTGATGTACTCCAGGGCTTCGGCGAGATAGAAATCCTCCAGCGTGTCGTAGAACACGACCTTGAAGCCTTCCCGGCTCAGCGCGGACAGATCGTCCGCGGTCAGCCTTGCGGCGTCGTTGAGGATTTCATCGTCCAGCGTCGTGTAGTCCCACCACTGCGGCGCCAGAATGCTCGTCTTTCTCCCCATGTACATCTCCTTCAACGTAGCACGGGCATCTTGCCCGTGATTCTCCGTGCCATCGGCATCCTGCCGATGATTCATGGGCAAGATGCCCATGCTACTGTATGGACCAGGTCGCCAAGCTCTTTTTGGAGGATGTTGTCCTGTGGGAACGCGTGGCCGAGGTGCTGGCGGAATCCCTCGCCGAACGGGACGCCCGCGAGCTGGCCGCGGTTGGCCGAGAAGCCCTGCATGATAGCCACGTACTCGTCCATGCCGTGATGCTTGAGCAGCCAGTCCCGCTGGCTCTGATGGCAGCAAAGCATCTTTTCCTTGATGTCGATAGTGCTGGTGATGTCGACGACCATGCTGGGACGGATCTCCCGTCCGAGGATGTCCTTGCCCTCCATGGGGTCGGCGTAATACAGGTGCGGAACGGGCTCGAACCCCTCGGCGCCCGGGGTTTCGACGTTGATGACGCCGCAGCAGAAGCAGGCGCTCTGGGTGAGCCGGCTGGCCGTCTCGTGATCGACCATGTAATCCGTCGGGCTCAGGGTCAGGACGATCGTCGGCCGGACCTTGCGAACCACCGCGATGGCCTTGGTCAGCGTCGGACGGTCGTACATGATGAACGCGTCGTCGGCTTCGAGGCAGTGATAGCCGCCGTCGAGCATTGCAGCGGCCTTGGCGGCCTCCGACTTGCGGATGCGGCTGATCTCCTCACGGGTATACTGCACGGTCCCGCAGTCGCCGGGCGTGACGGAGGCGATGTGCACCTTCCAGCCTCGCTGACGCAGCAACGCCAGCGTGCCGGCGCAGAGGAACTCCGCGTCGTCCGGATGGGCTTCGAGACAAAGAACGGTCTTTTCACTTCTGAGCATGTGTGCCTACTGTCCTTCTGTGATCCACACGGATGCACTTGTCTGCCATCCCTGCGAAAGCAGAAATCCACTCTCTCACGAACGCAATGGACTCCCGCCCGCGCGGGAATGACAGGGAAAACCACGCCGCGATGATCTCGCACAGCGGCGTGGCTCTCCGTCTATTGTCACCGGCCCATCAGATGGTTGATGATGAGCAGATCCAGTTCTTCGTAATCGCGGTCGGCGATCAATTGCTCGACCCGGCCTTCGTCCAGGCTGCGGACGAGGTCCACGAGATTCAGGAAGACCTCCCGGCTGTTGCTCAGATGCTTCGTCGAGGTCTCGACCTTCTGCGTCCGCATGGCTTTGACGTCGAGTCCGACGAACTCGCCCTTGGTGCCGTAGTTGTATCTGTCGAGGACGCGGACCTGATTGAACGCCCGGCGGAGGTCCACCGATCCGAAGCTCTTGTCCTGATCGAACTTCAGGCCGTTCTGATCGTTCAGGTGGACCGTGTAGAGCTTCTTGTAGGCCAGAGCGAATCCCATCTCATCCGACGGATCCAGGCCGGCCAGGATGGCGTGCGCGGTCTCGATGTT
>CALMMH010000984.1 GCA_937868145.1 uncultured Phycisphaerales bacterium | reverse complement strand
AGGACGCGGTGACGACCGTATCGCAGACGTGGACGGTGGACGCCTCCTATCAACGACTTGTGATAAACGAGGTCCTTGCGATCAACGCCTCGGTTGTAGAACACGAGGGGACGTTCCCGGGCGTGGTCGAGCTGTACTACGATGGGTCCGTTCCCTACGACCTCTCGGGCATGGGATTGTGCGATGCGGCGGCGGATTCGACCCCCTTCGTGTTCCCGGCGGGTTCGACGATCGCTCCGGGCCAATACATCGTTCTCTATGCCGACGCCGACGCCACAACGTCCGGCTTGCACCTTGGCTTCAGTCTCAACGCCGACGGGGACGGCCTCGTTCTGTTGGACAACGCCGGAACCGTCGTCGATTCGGTGGAGTTCGGCAGGCAGATCGCCGATCTGTCCGTCGGTCGAATCGGATATGACGGCGCCTGGCGTTTGACGGACCCGAGTTTCGGACGGAGCAACGCGGCGCACTCGACGGGGGATCCCGCGAGGATGAGAATCAACGAGTGGCTCGCCGCAGGGCAGACGTTGTTCGCCGATTCCTTCGTCGAACTCTACAACCCGAACGCCGATCCGGTGGACATGGAGGGGATGTGTCTGACGGACGATTCCCCGCAACTTCCCGAAAACGAGATCGGGCCGCTGAGTTTCGTGGCTGCCGGCGGCTATGTCGCGTTCCTGCCCGACGGGGCTTCCGGTTCCGGACAGGCGTCTTTCCATCTGTCCTCCGACGGCGGCGTGATCCGGTTGTTCGATCGCCAGGCGGCGGAGATCGACGAGGTCGTCTACGGTCCGCAGACGGCTGACGTTTCCGAGGGGCGTACTCCCGACGGCGCGGCCAGGCTCGACTTCTTCGCCTTGCCCTCTCCCGGGGCCGCCAATCCAGGAAGCCGTGTTGTCGCGACTGTTCGGGAACTGGTGGGGGAAGCGGCCGACAAACGCGTCCTGGTTCCGACCGACTCCGTCGGCGATGATTGGCCGAGCATCGCGTTCGATGACGCCGCATGGATCCTTTGTTCCGGTGGTCCCGGCGGGGTGGGCTACGAACGGGGGAGCGGCTATGAGTCGCTCATCACCCTCGATCTGGAGGAGCAGATGTACGGATCGGGTAAGAACAACACCTGCTACATTCGCATTCCGTTCGCGATCAATTCGGAAACCCTGGCCGACGCCAGTGAACTGACGCTGAAAGTGCGATACGATGACGGATTTGTGGCCTATCTGAACGGGGTGGAAGTGGCCCGACGCAATTTCGCGGGAACGCCCGCGTGGGATTCTCACGCTGACGACTCCGGTGAATCCGCCGTAGAGGATTTCGACGAGTACATCGACATTTCGCCGTTTCTCGCCGACTTGGAGGACGGGGCCAATGTCCTGGCCATTCAGGGCATGAATAGCGGAACGAGCAGTTCGGATTTCCTCATTTCCGCGGCGATGGACGTCACAGAGGAAAGATGAAGACGATGAAAGGCAGGAAGGGAGGAACCGCAATTGCCACGCATGCTTGCGTTCTTCCCTTCCCGCCTCCTTCCCGTCATCAGTTCTTGGCGTACAGGACGGTTTCGCCTTCTGTCTCGGGCTTGACGTTCAACGTCGCGCAGGAATCCAACGCGGCGACGATGGTCTCTGCGTCGGAAGCTGCCACGTAGTAGATCTGGCCTCCGTTCGTCTGGTGCTCCGCCGCGACCTCAGCCCAGTTCCGCTGGTAGTTCTCATAGTGCTTCTGACGCGAACCGCCTTGGGCGTTCAACGCCGCGATTCCCTTGGGATCCCAGTACTTGATCAGGAGATTGCGGTCCGTCAGGAGGAAATCGACGCTGATGAGCTGGTTGTCGATCATGAGAATCTGATTGATGCTCGCGGACCGGATGTCCCTGGCCAGCAGATTTTGTTTGATGACATCCATTCCGTTGAGGGTTCGCGCCGGCTCCGGTTTGGCCTGTGCATAACCTCGCGTGGGACGCGGTCCGCAGGGCGTCGGGCGACTGCCTCGCACCGATCGTGCGACCACGGCGGGGTATCCATAGCTCACGTGCGATCCGTAGGCGCCCGCGTAACCGGGGACCAGGCCGGACTTGTTGTACGTGAAGGCGTACGGCGTGTAATCGACGCCGCAGGAGACGAGGCCCGAACTGCGATAGGTGAACGCATAGGGCGTGTAACGAACGCCACAGTAGTACGAACCGTACCCCCAGGCATTGCTGATGCCCGGCGTCAACGCCAGCAGCACCAGCCAAAGTGAAGTCCTTTTCATGTGATTGTCCTTTCCTCAGGAAGATGAACATTCGATCCATCGCGTCATCCCCTCCTCCCAAGTACTCGGGTGTTTCTCCTACCGATCCTCCTTTCGTTGCCTGAGGCAACCGCAAACCAATGAACTCAACGGCTGGGCTTCTGCAAAATGGGCCATTCGGCCTACCTTGAGGGGCAAGAATCCGTTTCACGATTCTTGCCCCTCAAGCCGCAGGTTCCAACATGCGAATTCGGCCGAACCGATTCTCCAAGGAAATCGTGAAACAGATTTCCTTGAAGAATATAGGCCGAATGGCCCATTTTGCAGAAGCCCAGCTTGACTAAAGGGCGCAGTTTCACACGCTCTCGGTTTGGGTTACAGTTTATATCGAATCCCGGGAGGCGTTTTCTTGAGGCCATCTCCCGGGGCGAGAATACGGACTCACCGTCCCCCAAAAAAACAGACATCCGCGTCGTGACTTTGCGCGGATGTCTGTGATACGCGTGACAATCGATTCGGTTCGCCGTTCGTCGGCGGTTCAGCTCCGAGTGAGTTCGCCGTCGAGTCGGACGGTCTGGCCCTTTGCGGCATCGATCTGCACGGTCTTGTCGCCGTACCGGACGGTGCACGGCCGGTCCTGCGTGCTTCGAATCGTCGCTTGGGTGAGCTCGCCGTCCGTCCAGGTCATGTCCACCTCGAAGCCGCCGCGGGCCCGCAGGCCTTTGACGTTGCCGCTGGGCCATGCACTCGGCAGAGCAGGCAGCAGGTGAACCTCACCCGCGTGGCTTTGCAGAAGCATTTCGGCCATTCCCGCCGTGCTGCCGAAGTTGCCGTCGATCTGGAAGGGCGGGTGCGTATCGAACAGGTTCGGGAGCGTCGACTTCGCCAGGAGGGCGACGACGTTCTCGTACGCTTTGTCCGCCTCGTGCAGACGTGCCCAGAAATTGATGATCCAGGCCCGGCTCCAGCCGGTGTGACCGCCGCCGTGGGCGAGGCGATACTCAAGAGACTTGCGGGCCGCCTCGGCCAGTTCCGGCGTCTGCGTGATGGAGATCTGCCGGCCCGGGTGCAGCGCAAACAGGTGCGACGTGTGTCGGTGCCCCGGCTCGGCCTCCTGGAACTCCTTCGACCATTCGAGCAGCCGGCCGTCGGAGCCGATCTGCGGCCCTTGCAGCCCTTCGCGTGCGCTGCGGACTCGTGCGACGAATTCGTCCTCGATACCGAGGACTTTGGCTGTCTCCAGAACGTTCGTGAACAGGTCCCAGATGATCTCCTGATCCATCGCCGGCCCCATGCAGAGCGATCCTCGCTGGCCGTCGGGCGTGATGAAGGCGTTCTCAGGCGAGTTCACCGGGCCGCTCACGAGCTTGCCGGTCTCGGGGTCTTCCACGAGGAAATCGAGATAGAATTCCGCGGACTCCCACAGGATGGGCCGGACCCGTTCGAGGAACTGCTTGTCGCCTCCGAACGCGTAATGCTCCCAGAGGTGCTGGCACAGCCACGCTCCGGCGGCGGGGAAGAGGCCCCAGCCGGGCGACTCCCCGGGCGAAGTGAACCCGAAGACGTTCGTGATCGTGTGCACGGTCCAGCCGTCGGCGCCGTAGTGCGCCTTCGCGGTCTCGCGGCCGCTGGGCCTCAGCGAGTCGATCAAGTCGAACAACGGCTCGTGACATTCGGCGAGGTTACAGACCTCCGCGGGCCAGTAGTTCATCTGCACGTTGATGTTCGTGTGGTAGTCGCCGTTCCACGGCGTCTGCATCGTGTCGGCCCAGATGCCCTGGAGGTTCGCCGGCAGGTTGCCCGGTCGCGAGCTGCTGATGAGCAGGTACCGGCCGAACTGGAAATACACCGCCATCAGATCCAGGTCGGTCGTTCCGCTGCGCAGAGCCTGGAGCCGCTTGTCCGTCGGCGTCTCGGCGGCTTCGGACGCGTCAGAGCCCAGGTCCAGAGCGACGCGTCGGAAGAATTTCTGATGATCCGTCACGTGCCTGTCCCTCAGATCCTCATAGGATCTCTCCATCGCCTGGGCGAGCTGTTCGGCGGTCGTGATTTTCGGATCGTCGCCTCGGTACTCAGGCGGCTGAAGTTTGTAGTCGGTCGCCGCGGCCAGGAACAGCGTGACCGCGTTTGCCCCTTTGATGCGCAGGCTGCCTCCGGCTGAACTCGTCACGCCGCCTTGAGTCTCCGCCCGCAGGCGGGCCGCGTACCGGATTCCACCGGTTCTGTTCCTGCCGTCGTTCATTTGTCCGACCATCATCAGGCCGTTGATTCTGTCGGCGCTCGTCTCGAATCGTTCGGGCCTCTTCAAATCGGCTGTGAAGGTGATTCGGCCCGGCCTGTTGCAGGTCAATCGCACGACCAGGACCTGATCGGTTGCGCTGGAGAAGACTTCTCTTGTGAAGACCGCGTCGCCTTGACGGAATTGGACGGTCGCGATCGCGGTGTCGAGGTCGAGCTCGCGTCGATAGTCCGTTGTTCCATCGAGGTTCTCGAAGGCCAGGGACAGGTCGCCGAGAGTCTGATAGCTGCCGTAGGGGACATTGGCGCCGTTTCCACTACCCGAGCCCGATCCTTTGCAGATCAGCGTCTTGGACGCCAGCGTGTTTGCCTCGGCGTATCTGCCGGCGAAGATCAACTCGCGGATCTCCTGCATGGCCGGCAAAGCTTCGGGATTGTCGGCGTCCTGGGGACTTCCCGACCAGAGGCTTATCTCGTTCAGTTGCAGTCGCTCTTGAGCGACCCCGCCGAACACCATCGCGCCCAAGCGACCGTTTCCGACCGGCAGCGCCTGCGTCCATTCGGCGGCGGGTTTGCGATACCACAGTTTGAGATTGGTCCACGAATCGGTCTCATTCGCGAGTTCTGCCATGGGCGTCAGAGTGTACTCACCGCCAACCTGCGTTTCGAACTCGACGAGGTTCGTCAGCGGGCGTGTTACTGAAACGTTCTCGTCGCTCTTTCGGACGTCCAGAGGACTCTGCGTCCGGACTCTGCACGTGTTGCCCAGCAGCGACCGAACCGTCGCCGTGGCCAGTTTGCCGTCTTTCCACGCGAGGGCCACTTCGAATCCGCCGCGGGCTCGCAGGCCTTGGACGCTGCCGGTAGGCCATGCGTCCGGCAGGGCCGGCAGCAGGTCGATGACGTAACCGCCACGACTGTCCTTGCGGTGGCTCTGCAGGAGCATTTCAGTGATGCCGCTGGCGGCCCCGAAGTTGCCGTCGATCTGGAAGGGCGGATGGGCGTCGAACAGGTTCGGATATGGTTTGTGGGATCGAGCGCGAGGATCTCCTCATACGCCTTTTTGGCCGACTCA
>CALMMH010000983.1 GCA_937868145.1 uncultured Phycisphaerales bacterium | reverse complement strand
GCGGAACGCGTGAAGACCACGCCGCAGCAGGCCCGAGTTCATTTCCATCGCGCCAGGAACTCGTTGAGGAAGCGGTTGGCCTGTCGCTCGTAGCGAAAAAGGGGCTCCTGCAGAGGCTGCCTATTTCGTTACGATGCCGCCGATGCCGCCGGAGATCAGGGCGGCGATGTTCGTGAGGATTCGAGGCAGCGCCAGCCCTCCTCGGCAGGCCAGGTATTTGGGCTGCCATTGCGGAGTGAATTTCTCTTTGTATTGCCGGAGCCCCTGGAAGTTGTAGAAGTGCTCGCCGTGACGGAAGACCAACGCGCCGGCCTTGGACCACAAGGGGGCCAGGGCATGGTCTTCAAGACCCGAAAGGGGAGCCATGCCCAGGTTGAACCACGCGTAGCCTTCCTGTTTGCCCCAGAGCATGATCTGGGCGAACAAGTAATCCATGATTCCCTCTGGGCAATCGGGAAGATGTCGCATCAGATCGGCCGAGAGTTCCTCTTTCCCTGCGCCCAGCCAGAGGTTGGCGAACGCGGCGATCTCGCTTTCCCGACGCACGATTGCGACGGGATTCTGCGCGATGTACCCTGGCTCGAAGAAGCCCAGCGAGAAGCCTTTCTCCCGCGTGTTCTTGTGTTTCAGCCATGCGTCGGAGACCGACCGCAAACGGTCGAGGATGTCCGGAACGCGGTCGGTCGGCACAACCTCGTATGAGTAGCCCTGCTTTGAGGCCTTGTTGATTGCGTGACGCAAGTCGCTGCGGCCGCTGCCCTCCGTCGAGAAGGTGGTCAGATCCACACGCGCCTCTTCTCCCAGCTTCTGAAAGGTCATTCCCAGATTGGTGTACAGGTCGATGGATTGCGCATCCACCTGATAGAAGACAGGCTGGCCGTCGTAGCGGTCGCACAACTCGACAAATCGCCAGGCCAGTTCCTCCGCCAACTGCGGCGGGCCGACGGGATCTCCCATCGCGATCCAACTGCGGCCCTGCACGCCGTACATGATGAAGGCCCGATTGTCTTCGCTCAGGAGCAACTGCTTGTCGCCGAGCAGGGCGAGGTTGGCGTAGGTTCTGCGAGAGCCCCGTACGACGGCGCCGACGCGGGTCATGGCTTCGCTGTCCGGCAGGGCGGATGTGGGACGCGCCGGGACCAGGAGGCGGATTACGGCGTACAGGAGAACCAGAATGGTCGCGCCGGCCGTCGCCCGCAGGAAGCGAGGGGCGTGCCCATACAGTGCGAATTGCCACCACAACTCATGCGCGTACTCGACGTGCTTGTAGGCGAACAGGCCCAACCAGATGGAGCTCACCAACGCCAGGACGATCAGGGTCATCCACTCGGGACTGAATCGCTGCGCCGTGAGCGAGGCTTTGCGATGGAACTGATCCCGGCAGGGCAGCAACGCCGCCAGCATGATGCCGAGGATGGCGGCCTCCTCGTAGT
Organism: uncultured Phycisphaerales bacterium; assembly: GCA_937868145.1. GTDB lineage: Bacteria > Planctomycetota > Phycisphaerae > Sedimentisphaerales > Anaerobacaceae > PLanc-01. Next base: position 16,079 of record CALMMH010000983.1, on the reverse strand, counting down.
CGAGGCCCTTGAGCAGCGAGAACACGATTCCGACGCCCAGGAGGACCAGCGTGATGTGATAGGCGCCGTCCAGACGCTTCTGCAGGCCGCGAGCGAGGATCAGCAGAGCCGCCCCCGTCAGGCTGCCCAGGAAGTGCGACAGCTCGATCGCCGGCAGAGGGAGCAACTCGCGAACGATGTTGAACCGCCCTTCGACCGGCGGCAGCGCGCCCGAGAACAGGAGGATGGCCCCGGCGACGAACACCGCCAGAGCGAAGAGCTGGGGGACGAGAACCGAACCCCATTTGCCGAGATGGAGTCCGATGCGGCGGACCGCGGCCATGTGCGGCAGGGTCTCGTGGATCGTCAGCAGCACGGAGGCCAGGATCAGGGGCAGGATGTAGTAGACCAGGCGGTAGAGCAGAAGCGAGGCCGTGATGGCGGCGGTATCGCCGGCGCCGGCAAACGACAGCAGGAAGACGGTCTCGAAGACACCGAGGCCGGCGGGGACGTAGCTGAGCAGTCCGGCGGCCTGCGCCATCGCGAAGACCCCAAGAAATTTTCCGAAGCCTGTGTGCACGGCGTGGGGCAGCAGGACGTACAGTACGCCTGCCGCCAGCAACCAATCGACGCAGGAGATTGCGATCTGTCCGCTGGAGATGGCCAACGACGGCACGCGGAGATCCCAACCGCGAATCACAAGAGGCCTTCGTCGCAGGCCCGTGCCGGTCAGATAGGCGGCGGTCACCGCGAGAAAGACCGCGCCGAGGATGCGGACCGACCCGAAGGGAAAATGAATCTGCTGCCATGCTTCGTGCGGCTGAAGCACGAAGACCGCTCCGGCGACGGTGAAGAATCCCAGCCAGAACGTCAGACCGCAGAACAGGACCAGCTCCGCCACCTCGTTGGCGCAGACCCCGAGGGTGGAGTAGACTCGATATCGCGCGGCGCCTCCCCCGATGACCGTCACGCTGTTGCTGAAGACGTATCCGATGAACGACGCGACGGCCAACTTGTGATAGGCGAGTGGGTGTTGGACATATCGCAGGCCCAGGGCGTCGATCCCGGTCAGGACAAGGTAGTTGAGGATGGTCAGCGCGATCGCTGTGGCCAGGTCTCCGTGGGGGATCAGTCCGAACTGGCGGATGATGTCGTGGAGGTGGTATCCGCGCATCTCGTGATGGATCACCACGACAGCGGCCCCGAACAGGCAAATGCCGATGAGGGAGCTGATGTTCTTGAAGAGTCTGCGTTTGGTCTTCGGGATGGGCAAGGGTCTCTCCGGTCTAGTGTGGGGCGGTGGATTCCATTACGCGGATCTTCGGATCCAGGGCCTTGCCGGCATAGGCGAAGGACCGATGGAGTTCCACGAAGAAGATGATGATCGCGCATGCCAGAAGCAGGGCGGTGAGCCAGTGTTTCGGACGGAACCGTTTGATCGTCGATGCGAACGCCAGAAGGGCCAGCAACATGCCGACCACAGTGACGGCGTCCCAGCTGGCGCGTTGCCAGTAGCTGCCGCCCAGATGCAGCCACATGCCGAACTCGTCAAACGTCAGCCCCATTCCTATGCCGTAAATCACCGCCGCGACCTGTCGTCCTCGTCTTCCCGGATGCACAAAGAGCAGATAGGCTCCGAGCCCGGATAGGAGGAAGATCCCATAGTTGAGATGGTGGACATGGGTTCCTTTGACATGCATGTAGAGATCCGGGATCGTTCTGGCCATGATCAGGAACACGACGCATCGGGCGCAGATGAACGTGAACAGAAACGCCACCAGCGTCAAACGAGCCATGTGCGACGCGTCCGGTTCGCTCTTCCGTTCCCTTATCTGGTTGTCCATGCCCCATTCCCTTCAATTGCAGGCCAGGGCTGCGCCCCCCCCGGCAATTCGCTCAGGATAATGACTTGGCCGGAGGTCTTCAAGTCGCAAAACGACGGTGTTTTCAGGGGGATGACGAAATGAGGCAGGCTTGAATGCCTGCCTCGTGGAAAGATCGTGAGGACAAATGACCGCTTGTTACGGCCAGAACCGGCGAAGGTAGTCGATGCTTCTCTTGGCGACCGTCTCCGGATCGGGGTCGTACTTGAACGGTTCGACGGAGAGCCATTTGTCGTAGCCCAACTTCCGGACCGCCTCGGCGATGGGAGTGTAGTCGATCTCGCCCATGCCCGGGCCGTAGAGATTCGGATCGTTGACGTGGAAATGGCCGACGTCTTCGACCTTCACGGAGCGGATGATCGCCGGCACGGGCTTGCCCTCGGAGCACATCGCCTTGACGTCCAGATGAATCTTGAGACTCGGGTGGTTCACTTCGCGGACCAGCTTCATGCCCTCGTCCACCGTATTGATGAAGTTGGTCTCGGCAGGGGAGAGCGGCTCGAAGCAGATCGTCAGGCCCAGTTCGCCGGCTCGATCAACCACCGAGCTGAGTAAATCGACCGCCTGTTTCCATGCGCCCTGTTTCGTCTGATTGTCCAGGATGCTCCGCTGCTTGGGCGAGCCCAGGACGAGGACCTTGCCGCCGAGGTCGCTGCACAGATCCAGCAGGGCGGCCATGTAGTCCCGTGTCCGCTGCCAGGCAGCCTGGTCCGGCGTGGTCATGTGCAGGCCTTTGGGCCCGGCGAACAGCCAATGCAGGCCCACCGTTTCCAGGCCCTGGTCTTCGATGGCCTGGCGGGTTTCCCGTCGCTTGGCGGCGGTGATCTCCGTCACCGACGGCGCCAGGGTGAACGGCGCCACCTCGATTCCGTGATAACCGAGCCGGGCCGCGACCGAAGCGATCTGGTCCATCGGCTGGTTCTGGAACATCTCGTTGCACAAGGCGAATTTCATTGAAAACCCATCGATTATGAATAATTGATGATGGATGATTGAGAAGCGGCCGGGCCCATCAATCATCCATCATCCCTAATCAATCATCAATTCGTCAGACCTGTTCCGGCACCACGAACGGCTCGCGGTAGTTACGTTTGATGAACAGGTTCGCCAAGTCGCTGTTCTCGCCGACGTAGCGTTCCTTCGCCGGATCCATCGTCAGGACCGGTCCCAGCGTGATCGGCTCCTTCGTCAGGTCCACCTCGTTGGCGGCCAGGTGCTCGAGCATGCGGTTGAACGAGTCCATCATCTCGGCGTTGTCGCCGATGGCGGCCTTGACCTCGTCGACGGTCGCCTTTTTGCCCAGGCGGTAAGAGGTGTTGGCCATGTGGCATAGGGAAGCCGAGAGGTGACCGACCTCGATGTCGGCATTCTGGTCCTCGCGTTTGCGGCTGCGGACGGCCTTGATGAAATTCTCGTGATGGCCCTGGCCGCCAATGCCGCCGTATTCTTTGCCGGTGAACGGTTTGACCTTCTTCCCGTCGTTGTCGAACGCCCAGCCGCCGCCGTCGCCCAGGGGAACATATCCACCCTCGCACTGCACGAAGTCCCCGATGGTGACGCCGGTCCTGCGGTAGTTGTCCATGTCGTCCCACTTCACGCCCTTCTGCCTGGGCAGACCTCGCACCTCGAAGATCAGCGGAGCCGGCTTGTAGTCGAAGAAGGCGATCTGCGTGTTGGCTGTTTCGCCTACATCGCCCACCTCGCCGACGCCGAAGCGGCCGCCGATGCTGAAACACCGTGTCGGAAGTCCAGGATTGCCTAGCGCCCAACGGGCGAGGTCCATCTCATGGGGACCCTGGTTGCCGATGTCGCCGTTGCCCGTGTTCCACACCCAGTGCCAAACATAGTCTAGCTGGTCGCGATGCAGCGGCACCATGTCGGCCGGACCGCACCACAGATTGTAGTCGACGCTTGCCGGGACCGGCGTGGGACCATTTGTCCCGTGGACAATCCCGGTGCTGCCGGGACCGCGGCCCTTGTAACAGAATCCGCGGACCCACTTGATCTGGCCAAGATTGCCCTCGCGGATCCATTCGAACGCGGCCTTGTGTGGCTCAGACGAGCGTTTCTGCGTGCCGATCTGGACGATGCGGTTGTACTTGCGGGAGGCCTCGACCATCTTGCGGCCTTCCCAGATCTCGTGGCAGGCGGGCTTTTCGATGTAGATGTCCTTGCCGGCCTGGCAGGCCCAGACCGTGGTCAGCGCGTGCCAGTGGTTCGGCGTGGCGGACGTGACTGCGTCGATTTCCTTGTTGTCCAGAAGTTCCCGCATGTCGGTGTACGTCCGGAGCTTGACGCCGTTTTCTTTCTCGAACTCGGCGGCTCTCTTCTCGACCTGATTGCTGTCGGCGTCGCAGATCGCGACCAATCGTACGCCGGGGATCTTGCTGAAGATCCTCATGTGATCACCGCCTTGACCGCCGACGCCGATGATGCCCAGGCGGATATCGTCGTTGGCCCCGAGCGCGCGCGATGCGGGTCCCGCCATCGCCAGGCCCGCACCCACGGCCATCGAACTGCGGATGAAATCACGACGTGTCAACTTGCTCATGGTCGATCCTTTCTCATTGATGATCGATGATTGTTGATTGATGATTTCAGAGGAAGCTTGGACTGCTTCATCAAGGATCCATCATCAATCATCCTGAATCAATTCCTTTACTTCTCGGCGTACTCGGCGTAGCGGTCCGCCACCTTGCCTTGTTTGTCGTCGCCCTTGTGGAAGTAGAATCGGTATTTGAAGGTCGCGGTCTGGCCGGCGGGGATGACCAGATCGCCCGTGCCGGCGGGTTGCTTCTCGAAATCGTGGACCCCGAACGGATTGACCGCAAACAGTCCGTAATCTCGAACGTGCCACCAGGTGGGGTGCCGCGGATTGTCCGGGTGGTCGAAGATCGCGACGCCGACGATCTCGCCCTCGACCGGTCCGTAGTAGTCGCACCACGTGGCCCGCTTGCCCCAGGTGTCGCCGTCGGTCTGGCCTTCGCTGTTGATGATGTGCCCTTTGGCCGCTTTGCCTCTGGCCTGCATGGCCTTCGACGGAATCAGTTGCATCGTCGGCGCCAGGCGGATGGCCATCGAGCCTTCCTTCGTGTCGCCCATCTTCACCTCGCCCTGGGAGGCGTGGATGGCGACCTCGAAGTCCATGATCTGCCCCTCCGGCGTGTTGTAGAATCGGTGCGTCCGCGTGTCCGTGCACACGATCGTGCCGTCGGGGGCGACCCAGTTGTTCTGCGAGGCAATCACGCCGACTTTGGTGGCGGAACTGATTTCGATGAATTTGTCGTGGACGATGGTGCCCTTGCCGTCGGACCAGAAATCGACGCCGTTGACGGAACCGTGGGTGTACCATAGAGACTTGTGATGCGGATGGTCGTGGTCCTCGTCCTCGCTGCCTTCGGCGATCGGCCAGTGGCGAATCACGGGCGTTCCGGTCGGCCCGACGACCGGGTAGAAGAACGGCCGTTGCGGCTCCTTGAATCGGTACTCGGTGAACAACTTTCCGTTGATCTCCACGGTCACCCGGTCGTCCTTTTCGGTGACCTTGACTCCGCCGGCGGGGGTGTTGCCGTCCCCCCGGGCCTTCGCAACCATCTGTGCGAAGACCTCACGCTGCTCGGCCAGCGCCTGCACGCGGTCCTGCGGCTTCGTTCGTGCCTCGAGCAGAACCCAGCCGCGGTAGTCCGTGGCCACGAGGAGATTCATCAACTGCTGGTAGGGATAATCGTTCAGATTGAGCTCTCGCACGTGGGCGGTGTCGCCAAACCGCGACCGCACGAGGTTGAAATTGTACGCCAGGCCGTTGCCTTCCAGATCCTGGGAATTGCAGTTCCAGCACACCCCGACGTTCGGGTGCTTGGCCACGTCCATGATCGCTTTGATCGTGGGCAGCAGCGAGCAACTGCCGTGAACCTCGAGGCGGACTTGCTGCCCGTATCCCGACGCAAACTTGCCCAACTCGTTGAGCGACCTGCCGATCTGGTCGATGGTCTTCTCGTAGGGAACGCCCTTGGGCAGATCGTTCGGCTTGACCTTGACGCCCGAGGCGCCGCAGTCGTAAGCGAGCTTGATATATTGCTTGGCTCCCTCGATGTCCTTGTTTAGTTGGTTCTGGTCGGCGTAGTGGAACGCGAAATTCGTTCCCAGCCCCACCAATGTCACGCCGCTGTCGGCGAATCGTTTCTTGACCTCCTGCCTCTGGGCCTCGGTCAGGCTCGATTCTACGCCGTGCGCGTGTTCCGTACGCAGCTCCACGCCCAGGACGCCGGTCTTCTCGCAGTTGGCGATTACGGTAGGCAGATCCCAGTCCTCCCCCCAGAGATAGGTGACCAGCCCGAACTTCATCCTGGACGCCGGAGTCTGGGCCGTGGCGAACCGCCCCAGAGGGCCGGCGGCCACAATGCCTGCGCCCAAAACGATAGAATCTTTGAGGAACTCCCGGCGTGTGCTGCGAACCATGCCCATCATGCAGCCTTTCAATGACATGAGCGATCCGAACCGCATTGTATCGATTTTCCCAAACTGACGCAGGCTGCAGAAATGCGAAACCCGGCGTTTCAGCTTCCACTTGACGCTCGGAAGACCTTCTCCGCAGACATCGGACCCGCGTGGAGCCTCGTCAGCAAGAAGGACGCATTATCCGACCACAAAATTGCACTGTCAAGGCATTTTCCCCAACCGGCGAGGGGCGGCTCGAATGACGCCGTGTGACCCTTTGGGGGTAGTGGACGCGACGCCACGAGAGTTGAGGGAGATGATTGCCGCCGGAGGTTCGTCCCCGGCGTGCGGAGCGATGACTACAGGAACGGGACGGTCGAGAGCTTCTCGAACGAATGAGATGTCGTCCGCGGCAGGCTCCGGGAAGTGGAGGTCGTCAGGCTTTGACCTGGACCTGACGGATCTGGGCCTCGGGGATCTGCCGAAAGGAGAGACGATACCCCATCAGAATGGCAAGCCCATAAAATACAATATCCAACGGATGGAATGTGGCGATCATCAGGTTGGGGATTGCCGCCGGGTTGATTTGCGTCAACACAGAGGTCACTGGGAGTTCCGCTTCCCTTGCGATGAACGCGCAGTTGGCCAGGTAGTTGCCGAGGATACAGCTGAACAGCGACAAGCCGGCGCCCAGCCAGCCGAAGGATCTGTCGAGCCCTCGTCCGAGAGTGCGGACCACCGCGCCGACCAGGGCCGCCGCGCCAACGGCCATCCAGCCGATCTGGGCGTTCGTGACCACGGTGACCACCGCCCAGAGCATCGCACCGACCACCGCAGCCAGGCATCCGGTGACGACGGCAAGAGAGAAACTCTGCTTGCTTCGCAGTTCCGCGGTCCATTGGTCGATCCAGACCGGATCCGTGATCGGCGCCGCTGCATTCGACTGACTTATGGTTCGCCTGCCGGCGCTCGGGTGAGATTGAACCGGAGTTTCCGGCGATTCGGATGGAGCGGTCTCCGTCTGCACGCAACTCAGCCGCGGTCGACCGGAGAGCGGACGAGGTTCGGACACGGGTTCCTGGGAATCGGGTTCGCCCACGTCCGACAGACGCCGGCGTTGGGGTCTGGAGCTGGAGTCGGATGCAGGGGCATCGATCGGACCGTTGATGTTAATGTCCGAAAGGCGTTTGCGTCCCAATTTGAGCTGCCCTTTGGGTTCCGTGGGGCAAGTGGGTTCCGTGTTGATGTCGACCAGCGGCTCCCTCACCGCGACGGTCTCCTCGCTGTGCGACTGATGATTGTCGAACTCCGCCGCCATCGTGAACCTCCGACGTCAAAGACCAGGAGTGGCGGATGTCCCGCATATGTGGCGTGCCCTCTGCACGCGATGGGGGAAATCTGCCGCATCCGATACTATTATCGGCCGTTCGTGTCGCCGGACGTCCGACGCCGCAAAAGACCGTTCTCCTTAAGAGATACGAAATGATGATATCCCGGCCAAGTCGTCGGGGTTGGCGCAAGGGGGACCTGCCTTCCTACTGGAGTCCTGCGACGGAAACGCCGATAGGATGCACGGTGGATTGCACGATCGTAAGATCCTGTCGATGCTGGACATCCATCGCTTGGCTTGACGCAGTGGCCGGCGAAACATAGAATTCGATCTATTCGTTGTCGATTGGAGATCGCTATGAGTCTGAGAGGCGTTGTGCTTGCCGGCGGCACCGGGTCGCGGCTTCGGCCGCTGACGAAGGTGACGAACAAGCATCTGTTGCCCGTGGGTCCCAAGCCCATGATTTACTACCCGATCGAAAAACTCCTGGGGGTTGGAATCGAGGAGATTCTGATTGTTACGGGAGTCGAGCACATGGGCAGCGTGGTCGGCTCGCTCGGTTCGGGCCGGGAGTTCGGCTGCCGGTTCACGTACAAGGTCCAGGACGAGGCCGGCGGAATCGCCCAGGCGCTCGGCTTGGCCGAGAATTTCGCCAACGGGCAGCCGCTGGCGGTGATCCTCGGAGACAACATCTTCCAGTCGACCCTCAAACCGCACGCGGACCGGTTTCTCACCCAGGGCAGCGGCGCTCGGTTGCTGCTCAAACAGGTGACGGACCCGGAACGGTTCGGCGTCGCCGAGATCCACGACGGCAAGGTCGTGGGCGTCGAGGAGAAGCCCCGGAAGCCGAAGTCCAACTACGCCATCACCGGCATCTACTTTTACGACGGCGAGGTTTTCGAAGTCATTCGGACGTTGAAGCCCTCCGGCCGGGGCGAGTTGGAGATCACCGACGTGAACAACTGGTATATTCAGAATAGACAACTGGCCTGCGATTTCCTGGAAGGCTGGTGGACGGACGCCGGGACGTTCGACTCGCTGGTGCGGGCCAACGACCTGGTCATCAAGGAGCCGCCGCAATGAGCAAGCAGATACTGCCGATGAAGGCCGTTCATATAGACGAAGGTCTGATCGTTCGCAGCACCGGCCGACTGATTGAGGACGTCGGAGTCCGGCGGGCCAAGGTGATCCCCGACGAGCGGGGCCGGCTCGGCGAGATCCTCCGCAACGACGATCCCTGGTTTCAGAAGTTCGGCCAGATCTATTTTACGACGACCTATCCCGGCGTGGTCAAAGCCTGGCACTACCATGCCAAACAGTTCGATCATTTCTACGTGGTTCGCGGCCTGGTGAAGATCGGCCTCTACGACGCCCGGCCGGAGTCTGCGACCCACGGCGTCGTGAATGAGATTTATCTCGGCGAACACTGCCCGGGTTTGGTGCGGATTCCGCCGGGCGTGCAGCACGGCTGGATGTGCGTCAGCGACACGGAAGCTTACATCGTCAACTTCGTGTCCGAGGCGTACGACTACAAGAAACCGGATGAGTTCCGCACGCATCCGCACGACAACGACATTCCCTACGATTGGACGAGGCGGGATGGCTAAGCAGATTGCAGCCGTGCTCGGAGGCAGGGGTATGCTCGCCACGGAGCTGACCGCCGCCCTTCGACGGCAGGGGTTTGACGTCCAGATTCACGACCTGCCGGAATTCGACATCAGCAACGTCGAGCATCTCAGGCAAGCGGTGGATGCGGCCGACGTGGTGATCAACTGCGCCGCGTTCACGAACGTCGACGGCGCCGAAAGCCAATCGGAGTTGGCCCATCGTGTGAACGCCGAAGCGGTCGGCCGATTGGGCGAAATCGCCCGCAAGAGCGGCAAATGGGTGCTGCACTACAGCACGGACTTCGTTTTCGACGGCCGGCTGGATCGGCCCTACGCGGAGACCGACGCGCCCAATCCCCTCAGCCAATACGGCAAGAGCAAACTGGCCGGTGAGCGGCTCCTGGAGGCCAGCGGGTGCGCCTACTGCATTCTCCGCCTGCAATGGACCTACGGCCCCAACGGGAACCACTTCATTACGAAACTTCTGAAACGGGCCCAGTCCGGCGGTCCGGTTTCTGTGGTGGACGACCAGGTTGGCGCGCCGACCGCGACCGCCGAGGTGGCCAAGACCTCGCTGAAGATGGTGGAAAAACGGATTACGGGCCTGTACCACTTTGCGAACGCCGGGTACGCGAGCCGCTACGATGTGGCGGCGTTCGTCTTCGAACGGCTGCCGCAACGGGTTGCGCTGAACCGCTGTCGCACGGCCGACTATCCCGCTCCGGCGGCCCGGCCGCTCAACAGCCGGTTCGACTGCCGCAAGATTCAGGCCCTGCTGGATGAGCCGATCAAGTCCTGGCAGGAGTCGATGGAACAGTATCTGAGGCAACTATGAAGAACATTCTCGTCACCGGAGGCGCCGGCTTCATCGGGAGCAATTTCGTCCGGATGGCGCTTGAGGAGCATCCCGACGTTCACGTCGTCAACCTCGACAAGTTGACTTACGCGGGCAATCTCCAGAATCTGGCGGACGTGCAGGATCGTCCGCAGTACTCGTTCGTGCACGGGGACATCTGCGACGGTCCGCTCGTCGAACGGCTGCTTGAAGAACACAAGATCGACACGATCGTGAACTTCGCGGCCGAGAGTCACGTGGACCGCTCGATCACCGGCCCGAAGATCTTCATTGAAACCAACGTCACCGGCACGCTGACGCTCTTGCAGGCCGCCCGGGACAAGGGACTCGAACGTTTTCTCCAGGTTTCGACCGACGAGGTCTATGGTTCGCTGGGCTCCGAGGGCAAGTTCACGGAACAGACGCCGCTGAGCCCGAACTCGCCCTATTCAGCCAGCAAGGCCGGAGCCGACCACCTGGTCCGCGCGTTCGGCCACACCTTCGGCCTGAAGTACAACATTACGAACTGCTCCAACAACTACGGGCCGTACCAGTTCCCCGAGAAGCTCATCCCGCTGATGATCCACAACGCCTTGCACGACAAGGAGTTGCCCGTCTATGGAGACGGCATGCAGGTTCGGGACTGGCTCTATGTCTACGACCATTGCACGGCCATCTGGCAGGTTTTGGAGAAGGCTCCGCCGGGCCAGACCTACAACATCGGCGGCTGCAACGAAAAGGCCAATATCGAGGTCGTTGAAATCATCCTGGACCGTCTCAACAAACCCAGGAGCCTCATCCGTTACGTCAAGGACCGCCCCGGTCACGACCGCCGGTACGCCATTGACGCCGGCAAGATCATCAGTCAACTGGGCTGGAAACCCTCCGTCACCTTCGAACAGGGCATCGCCAAGACCATCGACTGGTACCTGAGCAACGAGAAATGGCTCGCCGGCGTCGTCTCCGGCGAATACCAGCAGTACTATCAGAGAATGTACGCAGGGCGTTGACTCCTATCCCGCGGACGCGTAAGATGTCATCCGTCGATGGCATCTATTGAGCTGCCGTGTGCATGATCTAGTTCTGCAATCGAACCAGGCTTCGCTGGGAGCGGGAATGAGACGAGTATTGGTGACAGGTGGGGCCGGATTTCTAGGTTCGCACCTCTGTGAGAGGCTTCTACGGGACGGGCACGACGTCCTCTGCGTCGACAATTACCTCACTGGTCGCAAGAGCAACCTCTCGCATCTGCTCGGCAATCCTCATTTCGACATAATGCGTCACGATATGACCTTTCCGCTCTATGTGGAAGTGGATGAAATCTACAACTTGGCCTGTCCGGCGTCGCCGGTCCACTACCAACTTGACCCCGTGCAGACCACGAAGACGAGCGTCCACGGCGCGATCAACGTGCTCGGCTTGGCCAAACGGCTCAAGGCGAAGGTCTTCCAGGCCTCGACGAGCGAAGTCTATGGAGACCCCGAGCAGCACCCGCAGGGGGAGAGTTACTGGGGACACGTCAATCCCATCGGCGTCCGTTCGTGCTATGACGAGGGCAAACGATGCGCCGAGACTCTGTTTTTCGACTACCACCGCCAGCACCGTCTGCGGATCAAGGTGGCGAGGATCTTCAACACGTACGGCCCTCGGATGCTGCCCAACGACGGTCGGGTGGTCTCCAATTTCATTGTCCAGGCGCTTCGAAACGAGCCCATCACGGTCTATGGGGAAGGGATGCAGACGCGTTGCTTCTGCTACGTGGACGACCAGATCGAGGCCTGGACCCGCCTGATGGACTCGCCGGACGAATTCACCGGCCCGGTCAACTTGGGCAGTCCCCACGAAATCGCCGTCATCGAACTGGCTCAGACGATCATCGAGATGACGGGATCGCGCTGCCCGCTGGTCAGGAAGCCATTGCCCTGTGACGACCCCCAGCGGCGATGCCCGGACATCTCCTTGGCGAAAGAGAAGCTTGCCTGGGAGCCGCGGGTCTCTCTGCGGGAGGGATTGGCCAGGACCATCGAATACTTCGAATTGTCGCTGCGCAAGGGCGGATTGCCGATCCAGTCGATTTCATCCGCGTCGCACCGCTCAGGCCTGGCGTCGCACGCCCGGTCCGAGACGGCGTCGCCGGACGGTATGTGACGGGAGTGACTACGGGGCCGTTGTCGTTCCGCCGAGCGGATTCACCGCACCTCTGTCTCGAACCCCAGGGGAAATCGCCGCTCGATCCTATGTGTTCTGCACGGTCTGTCGCACCCGGGACGATTCACCCGTCGACGGGGGAGGCACGGCGTGTGTTTTTCGCTTGCGGTTTTTCTTATTGAGGCTGCTCCAGATCATGAGGGGCAGAACCAGGGGCAACCGCACGAGCGAACCGGCGACGTCCCGCCCGGTGACCAGCCCGATCCGCCGGGCCTTGGCCGCGATGCGAAGGAGCTGCCGCACGGTGTAGAAGCTGGCTCGGATCCGATTGCGGATCCGTTTGAGTTCCTTGGGCCCATACTTGTCCGAGTACACGTGCCCGCCGATGCGGGTGTAGTAATACCCCGGCGTGGACTCGACGATCTCCTTGAACGGCGAGAACTTCTCAACCCGGAGCTTCTGGAAGCTGATTGAATCGAGCCCGATCTCCTGGGCGAATTTCGGGATATAAAGCATTTCTTCTTCGGTTTCGCCGATGTTGCCGTAGATGAAGTACCCGTGCAAGTAGAAATCATACTGCGTCAGGATGGCGAGCGACTCGCGGATCTCTTTCTGCGTGATGCCCTTCTGGAAGTTCGTGAGGATTCGGTCGTGCGGCGATTCGACGCCCAGGAGGAACACCTTGAATCCCGCCTTCTGGAGCTTGTCCAGGAGGGGACGGCGCTTGGCGATGTCGATCCGTGCCTGGACAACGAAACTCTTCTTGATCCCATTTTCAAGGATCAGGTCGCAAAGCTGTTCGGCGCGTTTGGGATTCGTGAACAGATTGTCGTCGCTGAACAGCACGATGTCGGCCGTGACGGTCTTGAGTTCTTCGATGACGGATTCGAGCGGACGCTCGGTGTACTCGCGCTTCTGGCCGAGCGGATTGAGGCTGAACGTGCAGAACTTGCATTTGAACGGGCACCCTCGCGTCGTCAGCACAGTGTCGAACGTGTGGCGACTGAGGCGGACTCCGTACTGGGACCAGTAATAGTCGTGCCCCCGCAGAGAGCGGTCGGGGAACGCGATGTGGGTCAGGTCCGGCAACTCGTGGTTCTCGTTGTGTACGACGCTCCCGTCCTGGCGATAGGAGAGCCCTCGGATCTCGGGATACGGAACGCCGCTGACAAGCTGCTGGATGATCTCTTCGCCCTCGCCCCGGACGATCATGTCGATGTTGGGGCAGCGGCCGAAGAGGTACTCGACTTCTTCCGTGGCCTTGCGCCCGCCGACGACCGTGGTGATCTCCGCAGGCAACTGGGAGATGAAATCGCAGATGCTTTCAAATCTCGCGTCCCACTGGATCCCGATGCACAGCAGGTCGATCTCGGCCCGAATGAATCGGCTCAGCGCCTGCGGGTCCTGGTATTGCTTGTCGTAACGAAGGTCCAGCAGGGTGATCTTGTCCACGAACCCCTTGAGACTTGCGGCGATGTACTCCTGGCCGGTGGGGGGGAACACGCCCATCGTGGCCGTCGAGTCGCCGAAGCAGGGATTCAACATCAGTACGTGTCGGTATCGTGCCATGTGTCGAGTGTAGGGGGCGGAGGTTGCCTTTGCAAGTCAATAATCTGTGCGGGTCGCTTGCCGGTTGCCCCGTGAGCTCACGCCGTCGGAGGCAAGCTGCGGCCAAAGTGTTTGCCCAGCCAGTTGACTGCTCCTGGGGCCGTGGTACAATTCACTTTTTGATGCGGCAATAGACAAAGCACACTGGTTGGCTCGAAATGACAGTACAGAATCATGCAGTTGAGACCAAGTGCACCGCTTGTGGGAGCACCGGCGGGGTGGAATTGATCCGGCTCAAGGATGGAGCCTATCGGCAGTGCTCCGCCTGCGAGTTGATCTTCGCGTCACCCATGCCCTGGAACCTGGAACAGAGGAATGATGCGTCGTTCACGGAAAGGCTGGACCGATACGCCGCGAAGATCCAAACCAAGCGGCGGCGCAACCGCAGGAAACTGCGGCGGTTCTCGCGGTATCGGCGGACGGGCAATCTGCTGGAGATCGGCTGTAATGCCGGCGCCACGCTCGATGTGGCCCGCAGCATGGGGTGGAACGCCAGGGGGGTCGAGTTGTGTGCCTCGGCCGGCGCCTATGCGCGATCGGAACTTGGTCTGGACGTCTTTACGGGAACTGTCGAGGCGGCGGGATTTCCCGACGACTGCTTCGACGTAGTTTTTACGAACGCCGTGATGGAGCATCTCCGCGATCCCCTGTCGGTGTTGCGGGAATGCCGGCGCATTCTGCGTCCCGGCGGCATTTTTTACGCCGACACGGTGAACTGGGACAGTTATACCCGCCGATTGCTGGGGGCCCGCTGGAAGTACCTCTCCCCGGGAGCCCACGTTCACCTGTTCACGCCCCGCAACGTGGTCAACCTTTGCGAACGGGCGGGCCTGGAACACGTGCGGACGTGGACCTCGGGCGTGCGATCGACCGCGTCGGCGCCCGCGGATTTCCGCTGCCCGCGCTACCTGCGCCTTGTGAAGGGACCGCTTTCGTTCCTGGCTCGCTGGACCAACAAAGGCGATCACATCGAGTTTCTGGCGAGGAAACCGCTGGGCGAACCTGCAAGTCAACCGGTCGCGGCACAGCCGTGATGGGAACCGAGGCCTCGTTTGTCGGGAGATGCGTGCACCGTGCTGAAGAAAATGCGACGGAATCTCAAAGTGAAGCTGTCGTTCCTCAAACGGCGGCTCGTCAACCCGTCCCATCCTGTGAGCCCTGAGGGCAAGGTCCTCCTCCACATCGGTTGCGGCAAGATCAACAGCCCTGAGTTCATCAACATCGACGCTCAGCCGTACGCCCATGTGCACGTCGTTACCGACAAGATCGCCGAGCTTTCGCAGTTCGCGGACGAGAGCGTCGATCTGGTGTACATGTGCCACATCCTGGAACATATCAAGATGTCCGGGCTGGCTCCCGTCCTCCAGGAGATGAAGAGAGTGCTCCGAACGAACGGGGTTCTGCGCCTGTCCGTCCCGGATTTCGACCGGCTGATCGACGTCTACAAGGCGGGCGGTGAGAATACCGACGTGATCCACCTCCAGTTGATGGGTGGGCAGGACTCGGACTATAACGTCCATTATTCGGTGTTCAACCGCAAGGGACTGTCGGCTCTGCTGCAGAAGGCGGGATTCCGGGAGGTCCGGCCATGGGATCCGCGGGACTGCCGGCACCACGATTTCAAAGACAAGGCCTGCAAGATCATGACTGTCGGCGGCCAGTCGTTCGAAATCAGTCTGAACCTCGAAGCCGTGAAGTGAGGGAGCGAGGGACTATCGCCTGTCGTGCCGCGTCCTACACGGATCCACCGGCCGTCTCCAAGAGCAGATCGCAGAACTTCTCCCCGATGATCTTGCTGTCGAACTCTTTGGCGTACTCCCGGCCTTTTGCTCCCATATCGTTCCGCAGAGCCGGATTATCGAGGAGCGTCCTGAGTTTCTCGAGCCACTGGTCCGGGGTCGCCGCGAGGTAGCCAGTGACGTGATCCTTGACGTGGTCCGCGTTGGTGCCGATCGGCGAGGCCACCACGGGCAGGCCGGAGGCGGAGTATTCCAGGACCTTGAACGTGCATTTACCGCGGGTGAACGGGTTATCGGGCAGGGGGGCCAGACCGATGTCGGCCTCCGCCAGGGCCCGGTATCGCATCTCCGGCGTCCACCGGATTTTCTCGATCGCGACACCCTCGATGTCGAGGAACTCCTCGCAGACCAGCCGTAGGACGAGATTCGGATACTGGCCCGCCAGTTCGCGAATGACCGGTCTCAACAGTTCGATATAGCCCAGCGTGACGGGCCGACCGACCCACACGAGTC
>CALMMH010000982.1 GCA_937868145.1 uncultured Phycisphaerales bacterium | reverse complement strand
GGAACTACCAAACACGAATGATTGGCTGCGACAACGGCGTAGAATGCCACTACGATTGTACCCCACGAGCCCACCGACACGATCGGCCCCAGTCACGGACGCGGCGCTGAAGGACCCGGTGACAAGACCGGTATTGAGTCCGATGAGCCCGCCGCAAGTGCCGCTTGCACCGATAATATCGCCGGTACTATCGCAGTTGCACACGGTCCCAGCATTGGACGCCGCCAGAGCGCCGACGGTATCGGCGCTGGTCAGATCGACGTCGAGAATGCTCAGGTTTGTAACCCGACCGGTGGTCGCAATCCCTCCGAACAGGCCCGTGAAGCCCGCGCCTCGGGCCGTCAGTCCTTGGATCGCGAAACCATTCCCATCGAAGCTACCGGAAAAGGATGGGATCACCGCCGACGACCAAATCGTCCCGGCCAGGTCGATGGAATCCACCAGAATGAAGTGCTTCAGGGCCAGATTCGGGTCCGAGCCGATGGCGATCAGTTGCTCAGATGTCGCGATCTGGTACGGATCGTTCGGCTCGCCCGTTCCGCCGGCGAATTCGACCGCTCTCAGTCCGGCGACGCAGCATAGTAGTAGGACACCTGCCGCGCAGACGATCCCCCCGATGCCGCCATTTCGTTTGGAGTTCATGGCCGTGCCTCCCAAAATCTGGATAACCAAATGATAACCGCTGAAGGCGCACTGCCTTCAGTCAACTATCTATGGGTGTTTTGGGGGCCCAAACGCGGATTTCGCGCCTGGGGAGCCCGCCGGGCCGGCGTACGTTCACCACGACCTCTCGCGCCGAGGGCACAAAAACTGCACGATCAGCTCAAGGGCATGGCGGAATTAGAATGACTCGAAGATGACTTTCTCCCAATACGTACAGCCGGTTCTCGCGAGGCTGGACCTGGATGAAATGTCGGATAATATGATGGCGAACAAAAGTATAAAAGGCAAATACGGTCCACCTACGCAATGCTCATTATAGCACCCTATTGGGATTGTCAAGAGGAAAATCCGAGAAAAGCACGTCTTTTGCAGCCGAACCGCCCTTTCGAATTATCGTAACATTAACGCAATTCCAGTTGCAATTGTGTCGATAGTTCTATACAATCCTCATTCGTTCTCGCTATCGGTGATGGACGGGGGGTTGGACAGCTTCTTCACCTGGGATTCACGACGGTGCTCGTAATTCGCGGCGAGCGACTATCCAGCGAGTGAGGTGTACAGAGAGAAACGTCCAGCCGCACCGTGCTTCGGCAGGCGGCCGGGTTGGGGTCTCGATGTGGGATCGTGCGATCGGGGACCCGTTGTAGTATTTGATCGATGGTTTTGGAGTTATGGAAAGAATCGGGAAAATTCGGAACATTGGCATCTCGGCACATATCGACTCGGGCAAGACCACCTTGAGCGAGCGTATTCTCTTTTATTGCGGACGGATTCACCGCATGCAGGAGGTCCATGACGGCAGCGGCAAGGGCGGCGCCACCATGGACTACATGGAACTCGAACGGGAACGGGGCATCACGATCACCTCGGCCGCCACGCAGGTCCAGTGGAACGACAAGAGCATCAACCTGATCGACACGCCGGGCCATGTGGACTTCACTATCGAGGTCGAGCGGTCGCTCCGCGTCCTGGACGGGGCCGTGATGATCCTGTGCGCCGTCGGCGGCGTTCAGAGCCAGTCGTTCACCGTCGATCAGCAGATGAAGCGGTATCGCGTGCCCCGCATCGCGTTCATCAACAAGATGGACCGGACCGGGGCCGATCCGGATCGGGTCCGCCGCGATATCCGGGATAAGCTGGGCCTCAATGTCGTGCCCATCCAGCTCCCCATGGGCATCGGCGACAACTTCGAAGGCGTGGTCGATCTGATCGCCATGGAAGCTTTGACCTTCGCGGGCGACGATGGGGAGGACGTCGTCCGCAATCCAATCCCTGCCGCCTATGAAGCGGCCGCTCAGAAGGCCCGGCACGAAATGCTCGAGGCCCTGAGCATGTTCAACGATGAGATGATGGAGCTGCTCCTGGAGGAGAAGCCCGTCAGCCTGGAGATGATTCGCCAGACCATCCGCGAGGCGACGATCAACCGCGACATCGTGCCGCTGATGGTGGGCTCGGCGTTCAAGAACAAGGGCGTTCAGCCGCTGCTGGACGCCGTCTGCGACTATCTGCCCAGCCCGCTGGATCGTTCCTACTTTGCCCGCGATCACGACAACGCAGGCACCGAGACGCCTTTGGAGGCCAACCCGGATGCCCCGTTGACCGCGATGATTTTCAAGATCACCGATGAGCCGTTCGGTCAATTGAGCTACATCCGCGTCTACCAGGGCCGGATCAGCAAAAGCGGCCAGTACCGCAACGCCCGCACGGGCCGGACGCTCCGCGTCGGACGAATCGTCCGCATGCACGCCAACGACCGCCAGGACATTACCGACGCCGGGCCAGGCGACATCGCCGCGCTGCTGGCGGTGGATTGCGCCAACGGCGACACGATCTGCGGCGAGGGCGTCAACTACTCGCTTGAAAGCATCTTCGTGGCCGATCCCGTGATCAGTCTGTCGGTCATCCCGGCCAGCAATGCCGATCAAGAGCGCATGGGCAAGGCGCTGAACCGATTCATGAAAGAAGACCCGACGTTCCGCGTCTCGACCGATCACGAAAGCGGCGAGACCGTCATCGCCGGCATGGGCGAGCTGCATCTGGACGTCTACGTCGAGCGGATGAAACGGGAGTACAAGGCCAACGTCACCGTCAGCGCCCCGAGCGTCAGCTATCGCGAGTCCCCGACCGCCGAAGCCAAGTATGACTACCGCCACAAGAAGCAGACCGGCGGCTCCGGCCAGTTCGCCCACGTCGTCGGGCGGTTGGTCCCCCTGCCGCCGGGCAGCGAAGCCCCGTACGAATTCGAGGACAACATCGTCAGTGGGCGCATCCCCGGCGAGTACATCCCCGCGGTGAACAAGGGCTTCCAGGCGGCGATGAAGAAAGGCCCCATCGCGGGCTACGAAGTGGTCGGCTG
>CALMMH010000981.1 GCA_937868145.1 uncultured Phycisphaerales bacterium | reverse complement strand
CCTCGCGGAGTTCACGGCACAAATCCTCCGGCCTGCCACGTTGAAACAGGATATCGACCGCGCGGAGGTATCCCTTTCGATCGTGGAAATTTCCGGCCGGCTCAGAGAGCACCAACGGACGAACCGTTCCGCCGGCGCGAAGAATCGTCGGAATGATGCCTTCTTTAATATCCGAGTAGCCCCCGGCAGGAATGTGACCTAGAACCTGCGGCCCGCAGAGAAAAATCTCCGCCGCGGCGCCCGGTTGCGTCCGGTCCGGCCAGCCGGGATTGAAAACGACCGTCAGATCGGCCTTCCCCGAGAGGTGCGCGTCCACCAACTCGGTCACGGACGGGGGCGCAACCATACTGCCGGAGAGGACGAGAACCAGATCCCCGGGATCGGACGACACGGCGTCCCGAAGGCAGCCTCCTGTCCCGCAGCTCAGTTCCTCCGCCATCACTTTCGTTGTCAACCGACTGGCTTTGCAGACGGCCTCCACGTCCGTAACAATTTCATCGCCGCAACAGACCGTCGCGTGCGAAAGTCCCTCCTGGGCAAGATGGTCCAGCAGAAGAGCAAGAACGGGCCTGTCTCCGAACGGCCAGAGCGCAGCAGGCAAACGCGCGGCCAACGGGCACCGCCCGAAGTCACGTCCGCCCACAAGCACTACTGTGCGGATATTCAGTTCCTGCATTCTGCTTTTATTGGTCATCCGTGGTTCTCAAGTCATCTTCTCCCGTCCCGAAACACTCAGTCGAGACGGCCACCATCGGCACAAACACCAGGTATCCCACCCCTAGACACACCTCTCACCATCCCTGCGCTCCCTGCTCCTCCGTGATGCTCTCCCAGAGTCCATTCCGCCGTGAGGCTAAACCCCTTGTCCATTCGCAGGGCACATCCTAACACAACAAAATCTGTAATTCCAGTGAATTTCACGTTGTCCGCAGCTCTCATCGGCCATCAACGGCCGCGATAATACGGTCCTCATAGCGCAGACCCGGCAAAGGCACGTCCGTATCATCGGTCGGCAGGCCCGTGAACATAATTACGATCTCGCTTTCAGAGGGGCTCCGCCCGATCGTCCCGGCCCCCCACGGCGTCCGACCGGCAGCGAGCCGACCGTCCCACCCCAAAATACTTCAAGCCAGCCCGAGATACACTGTCCGGATCGTAGAGATTCCGGCCGTCAAATACAACCGGTTCGCGAAGACGGGCCCGAATGACCTCAAAATCCGGGGTCCGGAACTCCGGCCAATCCGTCAGAACCACCAGGCCGTCGCAGCCGTCCAGCATGGAATAGGCGTCCTGACACAGATCCAGGCCCCCTTTCAGCACGGCGGCGGTCGCCGGCCCCGCCTGGGGATCGTAGGCCCGCACCTTGATCCCGGCTTCCACGAATCGCCGGACACAGTACACCGCCGGAGATTCTCGAATGTCATCGGTGTTGGCCTTGAACGCCAATCCCCATACAGCCAGGGCGCATTCGGATTGCCTAAGGTCGCGACAATATCGGACCACGCGATCGGCAAAACGATCTCGAGCGGCCATGTTGACCCGCCAGACGGCTTCCACCAGCGGCATCTCGCGGCCGCTCGCGCGTCCCATATGGATCAAAGCATGAATGTCCTTGGGGAAGCAACTGCCTCCGAATCCGACGCCGGGGAACAGGAAGGCCGATCCGATCCGACTGTCGGAGCCCAGTCCCTGCCGGACCGACTCCACATCCGCCCCCATCTGCTCGCACAACATGGCGATTTCATTCATGAACGAAATCCGTGTCGCGAGCATCCCGTTGGCCGCATACTTGGTCATCTCGGCCGAGGCCGGGTCCATGAACAGAACCCGCTTGCTCTTTCGCATGAAGGGTTTATACAACTCCGCCATGGTGTCCCGAGCTCGCTGGCTGGCCGTGCCGATGATGATCCGGTCCGGCCTCATGAAATCCTCGACGGCGGCCCCTTCTTTGAGAAACTCCGGATTGCTCACATAATCGAAGGGAACGCTCGTATGCGACCGGATGATCCGGCTGAGAGTCTCATGGGTTCCGACCGGGACGGTGCTCTTCATCACGATGATCCGATACTCCAGGAGGTGCGAGGCCAATTCACGGGCCGCCGCGCAGACGCCGTCCAGGTCCGCCGAGCCGTCCGGAGCCATCGGCGTGCCCACGGCCAGAAGGATGATGTCCGAGTGATCGACGCCCTCCTTCAGGTCCGTCGTAAAACGAAGGCGTCCGGTCTTGGCGGTGCTCCGGACGATCTCCTCCAAACCCCGCTCATAAATGGGAATGATGCCTTGGCGCAATCCATCGATCTTGCGGGCGTCGCTATCGACGCAGGTCACGTGGTTTCCGGCCTCGGCGAAACACGCGCCGCTCACCAGACCGACGTAGCCGACCCCGACAACACACAATTTCATATCGCCACCCCATGGAACCCGCTCTCCCACCGGCAACACCCAGCCCCAGAGGCCAGGAAATCGTCTTCCATCCTGTTCAGGAATCTACCAGCAGATACCGTAATATTTCCCTTCCTGCGTGGTCCACGGCGTGATTCGAACCAGATCCACCACGACTTGCCCGGGCCGCGTCCGATCGACGAGGCCCTCGAACTCCGGAGCCCTGTTGCCGACCACGATCACCTCCGCGTGATCGAGAACCTCATCGACGGTCTCAACCATGAGACTGGAAATGTGAGGAATCAGATTCAGAAGGTAGTCCCGATTGGCGCCGATCAGCCTGGCCATGTTGACGTTTCCGTCGTACACGCGGAGGTCGCACCCTTTGCCGAGCAGTTGCTCGATCACGTGGACCATCGGGCTCTCGCGGAGGTCGTCGGTCCCGGCCTTGAAGCTGAACCCCAGGATTCCGATCTTCTTCTTGCCCTGGTCCAGGATCAGGCCCAAACCGGTTTCCATCTGCATCCGATTGCTCGGGAGAACGGCGTTGAGGATCGGCAGCTCCAGGTCCATCGCGCGTCCCTTGTGAGTCAGGGCCCGGAGATCCTTCGGCAGACACGAGCCGCCGAACGCAAACCCCGGCGTCAGATAGCAAGACGACAGATTGAGTTTGGTATCGCGGCAAAAGACGTCCATCACCGCGTGGCTGTCGATCTGCAAGGCCCGGCATATGTCGCCGATCTCGTTGGCGAAACCGACCTTCAGAGCATGCCAGGCGTTGTCCACGTACTTGACCATCTCGGCGACCTCGATTCGGGTGCGGATCGTCGGAGCGTCCAGCATCGCGTACAGGGACGCGACGCGGCTCCCGCTGATTGGATCCGTCTCGCCGATGACGATCTGGGGTGGATGGTAGAAGTCCTGGATCGCGGTCCCTTCCCGCAGAAATTCCGGGTTGTTGCAGACGCCGAAATCCACGCCCGCCCGCTTGCCGGAGTGTTCCTCCAGGATCGGAATCAGGACCCCTCGCATCGTCCCCGGCGGAACCGTGCTGCGGCAGGCGACCACGTGGAAATCATCTCGGCGACGCAATCCCCTGCCGATCTCCTCAGCGACCTTTCGGATGCACCGGAGATCCGAACTGCCGTTGGACTGGCCGGGCGTCCCCACGCAGATCAGCGACAGATCCGAAATCAGAATCGCTTCCTCCACGTCCGTCGTGGCCCGCAGCATCCCGTGGGCGACAGCCTCACGGATCAACTCGGGGGCCTCGGGCTCGACGATCGGCGAGATTCCGCCGTTGATCATGTCCACCTTCGCCCGGTTGGCGTCCACGCCGATGACGGTGTGACCTTCCCTCGCCAGGCAGGCGGCGCTGACCAGGCCGACATAGCCGACGCCGACCACGCACACTCTCATGCCACTGCCCTCATCGATTCACCCCATCGCTTTTCGCCGGCGGTTCGAGATGTCCTCGGCACACGCTTGGCGGCGGGCCGTCTCATTTCAGGGAATCCAGGAAAAGCGAGATGCGTTGCGCCACGGAGTCGGGATTCGCCTGACGGAGCTTTGGAACAAAGGACGTGAGCTGCCGGATCTTTTCAGGCAGTTCCTTTTCATCCCGAGCCAGCAGGATGTATCCGGACGCGGCGAATTTGACCGCCAGCGTCTCCTGGTGATCGTTGACGACCTCGCCATACGCCGGAAGCCTCGGCATGGCCAGCAGGGGTTTGCCCAGATCCATGGCCATCGCGACGGTCCCCATGCCCGCGTGACTGATGATCGCGGAAGCCTTCGAGAACCGCTCGTCAAAAGCCTGCTTGTCCAGGGAAGCGACGGCCTCGAAGTTCCGTGGCTTGTATGTGCTGTCGCCGATCTGGGCGAAGATGGTCTCGGAGATCGCGCCCTCGCCCACAAGATCGTCCACGGTCCGGACCAGACGATCGAAAGGAAACTGAGTTCCCACCGTCAGAAAGATCATATCACCGCCCCTATGTATTCGGCGTTCGGATATCTCTTCGCCAGTTCCGGCCACTGCACGAGAAACAGATCGGCGAACGGCCGGACGAGCCGGCCGGACAAGGACAATCGCTCCACGTTGGTGATGCTGTCAACCCAGATGACCTTGGCGCCCAACAGCTTGCCCAGCAGACACATCAGACAGCCGGGTGCGGCCCCGGTGCTGATGACGATGTCGGGCCGTTCTCGGAGAATGATGATCACACACCGGGCCAACACCTCCAACAGACGGAACGGATGTTTCCGATTGCACTCTCCAACCGCATACACCTTGCGGTTATCGAAGGACCGGGCCACCATGTCGCCCGTGGTCACCCAGAAGGTGGATCGCTCAGACCAGGCCTGGGTTATCTTCCGCAATTGGGTCAGATGTCCCCCGGCAGAAGCGGCCAAACAGATTTTGGGTGAAACGCGTTTCTTCATTTCTCTGAATCTACTCGAATATCAATTCGTTCCATCTTGGGAATCTGGTTCAAACAGAGGACTCGCCTCACTTGCTCCTGCCTGGCATACCGCGCGACATCCGGCGGCATCTGGCGGGGGTCGCGTTTGAGGAATCCATAGGTGTATCCGGCCAATCGCAGGATTCCGCTCAGAAGCATCGGGGACTCGAGCAGACATCTCTTGAGCGCCTTGACGATCATGAACAGCGGATGGGTCGACGCTCCATAGTCGGCGCGTCCCTGCACGAAACGAGCTCGCAGAACGCTCTTGGCGTTCCCCACTCCCGTGGGACGCCGGTGAATGACCTTGATGTCGGGGAACGACCACGTCTTCCATCCCTTCATCCTGGCCATAATGCACGAGCACGTGTCTTCGCCGCCCTGCTGGAGAGGCAGATAGCCTCCGATCTGCTCGAAACAGGCCCGACGGAAAACCTGGATCGCCTTCGGCGTCGTCCGCCGATCGCTGAGAACCTTTTGCAGCGAGCCGTTCACCAGGTTCTCGTAAATGCCGGAGGCAACTCCCAGCTCGGGATGCGAGTCGAAACGGGAGAAGACCTGCTCGTAGTAGTCCTGGGGCAACGTGATATCGGCGTCGAGGATTGCGAGGAATTCATAGTCGAGATCCTTGACCTGGTCCACCCCCTCCATAATCGCATAGACGTTGCTGGCGAAGTAGGCCTGCCCGGGCTGCCGATGTCGACGATGATAAACAACCCACGGAAACGCCTGCGACACCTGCTGGATCTTCTCGCGGGTGTGGTCGGTGGAACCGTCGTCCACAATGACCCAACGCAGCGGAATCTGCGTCTGGGACGTCACCGACGGGATGGTTGCCTCGAGGTGCGTCTCTTCGTTGAACGCCGGAGTAATGATGACGAAACGAGGATTGCCTGGCGAAGTCATTAGAGTCCTTGGTTGAGGGGAGCCGTTCGGAAATGCGCCTCTTTCAACGGGGTTTTCTACGATGCCTTGGTGCATAACCCTCTCCAGCCGCCAAGGCTTCTCACGCACCCCTTGGCGTACGTGCGGGCGAGCAGAAGGCTGTTCGCCCTGTTCTTTCGAGACAAGAGGGCCTTGAGCCCCCACGCGGGGATGCGCAGACCAAACCACAGCGCCGTCAGCAGGCATGCGGCCCAATACGCCGGCAGGGATCGACGTTTGCGGAAGAACAGCAGAACTCCGCTGCGCAGTTGGAGCAGCATCCGGGGCCTGACCTGAGCGGTGCTCTGGCCGCCCAGATGGATGATCTCGCCGGACGGGGTGAACATCAATCGCCAGCCGGCGCGCCGGAACCGCCAGCACCAGTCCGTCTCTTCTCCATACATGAAGTAGTCGGCATCCATGGGCCCCACGCGCTCCAGGGCCTCGCGCCGCACCAGCATGAAGCAGCCCGTGACGACTTCCACATCGCGCACGCCGTCGCGATTCCACCAGGTCATCGCCTCACGCCCGAAGAACCGGTTGCGAGGGAACAGTTTGTTCAGGTATGCCACGGC
>CALMMH010000980.1 GCA_937868145.1 uncultured Phycisphaerales bacterium | reverse complement strand
CGCTCGTCGAACCGCCCGAGCAGGACCCAGTTCTCGTACGGCCGGTTGATCTCCAGCAGGTACAGGTCGTACGGCGCGTTGTTGCTCGCGTCGCAGACGCGCGGGCCGGAGCCGCTCATCTCCGTGTCCACGCGGTCGAGGAACATCGAGCGCGTCGGATCGACGTCGTAGATCTGGCCCGGTCGGGTGAACAGGACCGGGATCGTCCGGCGGGCCGGCTCGATGATCTCCGTGCGGTACTTCTCGGCCTTGTCGGTCAGCATGTACAGCGAGCCCGTCATCGAGGTGCACTGGCACGAGCGGTAGGCCTGCTCCGGCGTCAGCTCGATGTGGTCCGGGTCGATCAGCCAGACGACGTTGTTGAAGGAGTTGAACTGGGCCATGCAGTCCAGGCGGAACCCGTCGTCGCCGACGCGGCAGGCGTCGATCAGGCCGATCAGTTCGGGGCGGACGCCCCAGCAGCCCATGAGATAATTGTTCGGGCCGATCTCACGCCGGACCGCCTTGACGACATCGCGAAACGCCTCGGCGCGGTCCACATTCTTCTGCGCGAAAAAATCGCTATAGCTGTTATAACCCTCATAACGGAGATGCCGCAGGGCGTCGAGCTTGAAGTAGACCCAGCCGGTGTCGGCGAAGCCTCGATAGACCGGCCGAATCAGCGTGTCGATCGTCGCGGGATTCGAGCCGTCCATCACGTATCCGACCCAGTTGCCGTAGGCGGGCTCGCCCTTGTCATTGAGGACGAAATACTCGGGATGGGCCAAGGCCCAGTCGCGGTCCTGGAACGCGACGTTCGTCCAGATCCCGGGCTTGATCCCCTTGGAGGCGATGTAGCGGGCCAGGCCGTCCATGCCGTCGGGGAACTTGTCGTTGGCGCCCAGCCAATGCTCCGGGACGCTGATGGGCTCCTGCTGGTATCCGTCGTCGATTTGCAGATAGGTCAATCCGTAGGGCACGAGCCGCTCGGCCAGCACATCCGCAGTGGTCCGGATATCCTGCTGCGTGACCCTGTTCCAGTAGGCGAACCAGGAGCACCAGCCCACCACCGGTTCGCGAATCGCGTACGTCCAGGGCTCGTAGTACTTCAGGCCTCGATGCTTTTGATAGTATCGCGGGCGGAATCGAATCGTGATCTCGTCGCCCGAGGCGTCCAGGGTGTATGTCGTTCCGCTGTCCGTCTGGGTCGCCGGCTGGATCGTGACCGCGGCGAAGTAGTCGATCGACAGGACCCAATCATGCTGGCGGTCGTAGACGGCCCGGTTCAGCAGGCTGTGGCTGAGCCCGGAGCTGTGCCGAACGATGTCGCTGACCGCCCGCTGCTTGCGATCGACCTCGCAGGGGAACGACTGCTCGCCGGCTGTGATCGTTCCAGCCAGTCGAATGCCGCGTCCGGTGAATTTGTACGCTTGATCGACGGCTTCGCCGTGGCGGTTCGTGACCTGGTTCTCTTGGCCGGGCCGGCCTTCCCAGCGAATGGTCCCTTCGAAAATGACCGCATTGTCGTATTCGATCCGCAGGGACTGGCCGTCCCGCACGATTTTCGCAGGGGCATTGGATGGCGTCTGTGCCTGGGCTGCGGCTCCTTGTGTCCAAAGCGACAGCAGCGTCAGAGCGAACAAATGCAAACAGGTGTGCTTCGATTCACTGGTTCTCAACATCTCGACTCTCCGTGAATAGGGATTCGATACGCCGCAGGGAGGGGCGTCGTGGTCCAACTCCCGCGTGTCCACGGGGCGAATCCTGGCCTCCGTTGCGGCGTGTTCAGTGTAGTGAACAGAGGGTTTGGCCACAAGAGGTATCCCCGGCTACAGGCGAGGGGAGACGCCGCGGTCTTTCTGTGTCGGGTTGCGGGGTTGTGCTAAAGGGGGGACCGTCTCGGCGACGATATCTTCGGCTATGGACCTCAACCCGGATACCGTGGGGCTCGCCCGATGTCGCTAATCCAAAGACAAACGATTGTCACAGATCTTCGCACGCGGCCGGTCGGTCGAATTGCGGCGGACTTCCTGGATTATCTGACCATCGAGGCCGGACTGTCGAACAACACGATCCTGGCCTATGGCCGGGACCTTCGCGAGTTTCTCGGTTATTGCGAGGCTTGCGGCGTGACCGAGATCACCGGCGTGAGCGTCCATCGGGTGCAAATGTACCTGGGGGTGATGGCCCGGCAGGACAAGAGCGAGAACTCCGCCAAGCGGGCGCTGGTGGCCATTCGGATGTTCCTGCGGTTCGCCAAGCTCCGCGGCCTGATCGAGGACGACGGCACGGAGATCCTGGAGAGTCCCAAGATCTGGCAGCGATTGCCGATCGTGTGCAACAAACAGCAGGTGCTCAAGCTGCTCCAGGCTCCCAGTCCCGAGGAACCTTACTATCTGAGGGACAAGGCTTTGCTTGAACTGCTCTACGCCACCGGCGTGCGGGCCAGCGAGGTGGCGGGCCTCAAGACCACCGACCTGAACCTGGACATCGGGTATCTGCGGGTCTTCGGAAAGGGCAACAAGGAGAGGATCGTCCCTCTGGGCAAAGTGGCGATCGCCGCGACGCTGGAGTACCTGCGGGACCTGCGGCCCCAACTGATCCGGGCCAAGAGCGGGGCGTTCGTTCTGCTGTCACGAACAGGCCGGCCGCTGTCACGTATTGAGGTCTGGAGACTTGTGAAGAAGTACGCTATCCGGGCAGGGATGCCCCGCAATGCGACGGTGCACACGCTTCGTCACTGCTTCGCCACGCACCTGTTGAGCGGCGGGGCGGACCTGCGAAGCGTCCAGGAAATGCTGGGCCATGTGGATATCGGGACGACGCAGATCTACACGCACGTAGACAGTGAACGGTTGCGGCGGGTTC